>JAISAX010000047.1 GCA_031266495.1 Opitutaceae bacterium | reverse complement strand
CCTCATGCGATCCCGCGGCGAGCTGCCCGCAGGCACTTCGCAGGCATCCCGCCGCTCCGTCACCCGACCCTTTTCATTCCCCTCCCTCCGACCCTTTTCAACCCTTTTCCCGGCTCCTGACGATACGGATTGGTGGTTCTTTTGGGATTGCCTGACCGGGATGACAACCGATTCGCTCCGCAAGTGTTGCGATCACGTTCCTCCCCGATATCCCTCCCGGCCGTGGCCAGGTCCGCCGGGGTGTCGGTCTCGACGGCATCCCGGGCGCTCAATGACGATCCGCAAATCGCCGCGGCCACCCGGCAGAGAATTGTAAAAATCGCCCGGGAACTGGGTTACCGGAAAAATGCGTCCGTCACGACGCTGATGCGGAGCTTCCGGTCGGGAGACCGCAGCGGCGTGCAGCGCGAGACGCTCGCTTTCCTTGCCGAAACCCCCCCGTCCGCATGGACGGAAAAACACCTTGAATCCCACAACCGGATACTGGCCGGGATGAGGGAGCGGGCCGAAAACCTGGGTTATCAGGTGGATGTTTTCTGGACCCGTGAGCCGGGCCGGTCGCTGGCGCGGCTGGGGGCGATTTTGCGGGCGCGCGGGATTCGCGGGGTGATTCCGGGACCGTTGCCGAAAAAGTCGGTGCTGGCGGGGTTTCCGTGGGAGGATTTCGCGTCAGTGGCCATCGGATACATGCTGGAGTCGCCGAGGCTGCACCGGGTGCAGACGGACATGTATGAGAACATGTCCGTCATCCTGGCCGAGTTTGCGGCGCGTGGTTACGGGCGAATCGGGTTCGTGACGCACGAGGCGGTGGAGCAGCGTCTGGGACGGCTGGCGGCGGCCCGGTTTGCGGTGTATCAACAGGAGTTGCCGGTGCGGAAACGCATCCCGGCGCTGGTGGTCAGGTCGGGCGAGGAGCCGGCGCCGGTCGAGTGGCTGGAAAAATACCGGCCCGACGCGGTGGTGAGCCAGGTGGATTTCTTGCTTCCGCAGGTGCGGCGCATCCGGCGGATGGATGGCGGGGAGACCGGTTTCGCGTGGCTGGCGGCGCAGCTCAACACGCCGGACATCAGCGGCACGGTGCCCCGCCACGAAACGATCGGCGCGGCGGCGCTCGACCTGCTCGTCACGCTCGTGGCGCACGGGGACAAGGGCGTGCCCGACGAGCCGCGTTCGATTCTCATCCCCGGACTCTGGCGCGAGGGGAAAACGGTATCCGGGCGTCCGTGACAGGCGCGGGGTCCGGGCGACGGTTCCTTATCGTCCGCAACACTTGCGGGGCGGTGGTGTTGACGGCCGGTTGGCTGCGATGACGCTGGAGAGCCTTATGTCGCGCTTTTCGGCTTCCGAAACTTTTCCCGCGCCCCGGTCCGTGGCGATGACGGCAGCGCGTTCGTCCGGCTCCGCTGGCCGTGAAGGCGGACGGGTTGCACAGTCCGTGCGGGTCAGCGCGCGGCATGGGCGTTATCTGGAACTGGAGGACGGCACAACGTTTGTCCCGATCGGGCTTAACTTGAGCTTTCCCCGGTTCGTGCAAAACGAGGAGGAGGGTCTTGCGCTTTACGAGAGCTGGCTGCGCGAGCTGGCGGCGAACGGGGGCAATTTTTTCCGGCTTTGGCTGGGGCATCCGTTTTTCGATGTGGAGCCGGAGCGGGCGGGCGAGTTTGACGAGGCGGCGGCGGGGCGGCTCGGCCGGGTGCTCGGTCTGGCAGGGTCGCCGGGGCTGCGGGTCAAGGTCACGCTGGAGCATTTCCGCAGCCTGGAAACCGCGCCCGTCGCGGAGATTTTTCCGGGAGCGGCGCAATTCGCGCGCGGCCGGTATCACCGCTCCAGGGGCGGGCCGGCGGATACGATGGACGCGTTTTGGCAGGGACCGGAGGCGCGGGCGTTTTATCTGAAAAAGCTCGACTGGCTGGCGGAGCGGTTTTCGGCGGAGCGGTATCCGGCGGTGGCGGCGTGGGAATTGTGGAACGAGATCGACGCTTCGCAGGGTCGCGGCCAGGAGGACTGGACGGAGCGGATGCTGCCGGAGTTGCGGAAGCGGTTTCCGCGCTGTCTCATGCTCCAGAGCCTGGGGAGTTTTTCCGGCGGTTACGTGGAGGCGGCGTATCACTGGTTGTGCGGGCTGCCGGGCAACGATGTGGTGCAGGTTCACCGGTATCTCGATCCGGGCGCGGAGTGGGAGGTGTGCCGGGGACCGGTCGATGTGCTGGCGGCCGACGCGGTGCGGACGTTGCGCGAATGGTCGGCCGCGGCGGGCGGGCCGGCGCGTCCGGTGTTGCTGGCGGAGGGAGGGGCGGTGGAGGCGCACCACGCGGGGCCGTCGAGTCTCTACGAGCGGGATTGCGAGGGGATCATTTTGCACGATGTGCTTTTCGCGCCGTTTTTTGCCGGAGCGGCTGGCTGCGGGCAGATGTGGCACTGGGACGTGTATGTGGCGCGGCATCGGCTCTGGTGGCATTTCGGGCGCTTCGCGCGCGCGATCGCGGGATTCGATCCGGTTGCGGAAGGCGCGGAGCCGGTGTTTTGGGAGACTCCGCGGCTGCGGGCATATGCGCTGCGGGGCGGGAACGTATCCTTGATTTGGCTACGGGATCGCCGGTGCGACTGGAAGAGCGAACTTGATGCCGGCAGGGCCGCCGTGCCGGTCGTGGGCGAATGCCTGTGCCTCCCGCCCGGTTTTGCCGTATCGGCTTCGGTGAAGTTTTATGACCCGTGGGGCGATTGCGGATGGGTTGACCACGGCCGGTTGAACGGAGAGGCGGGTTTTGCGTTGCCGGCGTTTACACGATCCCTGGTCATCAGACTGATGACCGGGCGGCAGTGACACTGAGGCAGTCGCAGGTCAAAAGTCGGAAGGTCGAAGGTCGTTACCGGCCCGCCGGAGCGGGCCATTTTGAGTGGTAAATGGCTCCGCGAAGTGGAGTCGCTGTTGACTTTGGACATGCGACTTTTGACGTGTGACAGAACGCTAGGGGAGTTGCGTGGCACCCATGAGGAAGCGGTCGCATTCGCGGGCGGCGGCGCGGCCTTCGTTGATCGCCCACACCACCAGGCTCTGGCCGCGGCGGCAGTCGCCCGCCGCAAAGACCTTCGGGTTGCTCGTGGTGTGGCGCTCGTGCTCGGCCTTGATGTTGCCGCGCGCATCGGCCACCAGTCCGAGTTTCTTCAAGAGCGTCTGCTCGGGACCGAGAAAACCCATCGCCAGGAGGACGAGTTGCGCGGGCAAGGTCTTTTCCGTGCCGGGTTGCTCGACGGGCACAAACTGGCCCTTGTCGTTTTTGTCCCATTTGATTTGCACCGTCACGAGTTCCTTGATACGTCCGTCCGCGTCGCCGGTGAATTTTTTTACGGTGGTGAGGTAGGTGCGCGGGTCGGCGCCTTGCCGGGCAATGGCTTCTTCCTGTCCGTAGTCGGTTTTCAGGGTTTTGGGCCATTCGGGCCAAGGGTTGCCGGGCTGGCGTTCGAGAGGGGGTTTGGGCATGATTTCGATTTGCGTGACGGAGCGGCAGCCCTGGCGAAGCGAGGTGCCAACGCAATCGGTGCCGGTGTCGCCGCCGCCGATAACGACGACGTCCTTGTCGCGCGCGGTGATGGTGGACGCGGGGGGGGGGGGGGGGGGGGGGGGGGGGACACCGGCGGGCGAAGCGGGAAGGGCTTTGGGGGTGGCCGTGTGAAAATCTAACGCGAAGTGGACGCCGCCGAGCTGGCGGCCTTCGACGGGAAGGTCGCGGGGTTGCGTGGCGCCGGTGCACACCACGACGGCATCGTGGGCGGAGAGCAGTTCGTGCGCGTCAACGGTTGTACCCACTTCGGCATTACAGATGAAGGCGACACCTTCCTGCTTCATGAGCTCGATGCGGCGGAGGACGACGTCGCGCTTGTCGAGTTTCATGTTGGGGATGCCGTACATGAGGAGTCCGCCGGGACGGTCGGCGCGTTCGTAAACGGTGACGGTGTGGCCGGCGGCGTTGAGTTGCGCGGCGGCGGCGAGGCCGGAGGGGCCGGAACCGATGATGGCGATTTTTTCCCCGGTGCGCGTGCGGGGTTCCCGCGGGATCACCCAGCCTTCGTCCCAGGCGCGCTCGATGATCGAGTATTCGTTGTTCTTGATCGCGACGGGCGGGTTGTGGATGCCGAGCACGCAGGAGCCTTCGCAGGGCGCGGGGCAGACGCGTCCGGTGAACTCGGGGAAGTTGTTGGTCTTGCTCAGGCGTTCGTAAGCCTGCTGCCAGAGTCCGCGATAAACGAGGTCGTTAAACTCGGGGATGAGATTGTGGAGGGGACAGCCCGCCGCCATGCCGCTGATGAGGCGGCCGGTATGGCAGAAGGGGACGCCGCAATCCATGCACCGGGCGCCCTGGTTGCGGAGTTTTTTCTCGTCCATGTGGAGATGAAACTCGGACCAGTCGTTGAGGCGGTCGCGAGGCGTGCGATCGACGGGGATTTCCCGCATGTATTCGAGGAAGCCGGTTGGTTTGCCCATGGTGAAATTACTAATGACTAATTACTAATTACTAATTACTAATTACTAATGACTGATTGTCAGGTGCCTTTGGTACCGCGCTGGATGGCAGTAATGATACGGATGAGTTCCTCCACATCCAGATAGATGGCTTCAAATTGTTTTTGCGTCAGGAACTTTGTGTCTTTCAGGAGACGGAGCCAGTAGGCTGTTTCACGAGCTTCTTTGTAGGCAATGGTTATTTTGGTGAGAAAATCCGCGCGCGATTGTCCGCCTTGCGCCTCTTCCACATTCGCTCCAATGCTGGTGCCACAACGCAGCAGTTGTTTCGATAAAACGTATTCTTTCTTTTCCGAAGACAGAAACATATACAGGTTCACAATGCGAACCGCGAAGTTATAACTTTTCCCGGTAATAATATTGTTTTTCTCCATGGATGATTTGAATTGGTGATTTATAATTAGTAATTGGTAATTAGTAATTAGTAATTAGTAATTAGTAATTTCCTTTTCAGTTGCCGCCGACGCGGCTCAGGTCGCGGGCGTTGGCTTCGAAGGCGGCCATGATGGCGTCGTCGCCGGCGAGGCCTTCGGATTTGGCCTCCTCGATGCGTTCAAGCATGCGTTTGTAGTCCTTGGGCATGATCTTGACGAAGCGGGGGAGCGTCGCCTGCCAGTTGTCGAGGATGCGGCGGGCAAGGGCGCTGCCGGTAAGGGTGGCGTGGCGTTCGACCAGGGCGCGGAGTTCGGCGGCTTCGGCTTCGGTATCCACTTTTTCGATATGCACCATGCCGGCGTTGATGTTGCCGGTGAGCGCATCGTTTTCGTCGAGGACCCAGGCGATGCCGCCCGACATGCCGGCGGCAAGGTTGCGGCCGGTGGGGCCGAGGATGACGACGCGGCCTCCGGTCATGTATTCGAGGCCGTGGTCGCCAACGGCTTCGACCACCGCCGTCGCGCCGGAGTTGCGCACGCAGAAGCGTTCGCCGGCCATGCCGCCGGCGTAGAGTTCGCCGGAGGTGGCTCCGTAGAGGGCGACGTTGCCGGTGATGATGTTTTTCGCGGGGTCATAGGTGGCGTCGGCGGGGGGGCGGATGATGATGCGTCCGCCGGAGAGGCCTTTTCCTACGTAGTCGTTGGCGTCGCCGTGGAGGCGGAAGGTCATGCCGGGCGGGAGGAAGGCGCCGAAGCTTTGGCCGGCGGAGCCGTTGAAGCGGATGTCTATGGTGTCGTCGGGCAGGCCTTGGGCGCCCCATTTGCGGGTGACTTCGCTGCCGGTGATGGTGCCGGTGACGCGGTTGGTGTTGCGGATGGGGAGTTCGGCTGTGACTTTCTCGCCTTTCTCGATGGCGGGGCGGCAGAGGTCGAGGAGGGTCGTCATGTCGAGCGATTTTTCGAGGCCGTGGTCTTGCGGGATCTGGCAGTGGCGGCCGACTTCGGGGCCGGAGTCGGGGACGTAGAGGATGTTGGAGTAGTCGAGGCCTTTCGTTTTCCAGTGTTCGACGGCCTGGCGGGCTTCGAGGCGGTCAACGCGGCCGACCATTTCTTCGATGGTGCGGAAGCCGAGGCGCGCCATGTGTTCGCGGACTTCTTGCGCGATGAAGGTCATGAAGTTGATGATGTGTTCGGGTTTGCCGGTGTAGTGTTTGCGGAGGCGGGGGTCCTGGGTGGCGACGCCGGCGGGGCAGGTGTTGAGTTGGCAGGCGCGCATCATGATGCAGCCGGTGGAGACGAGGGCGGTGGTGGCAAAGCCGTATTCTTCGGCGCCGAGGAGGGCGGCGATGATGACGTCGCGGCCGGTCTTGAGCTGGCCGTCGGTTTCGACGGCGATGCGGGAGCGGAGGTTGTTGAGGACGAGGGTCTGGTGCGTTTCGGCGAGGCCGAGTTCCCAGGGGAGGCCGGCGTGCCAGATGGAGTTGAGGGGGGAGGCGCCGGTGCCGCCGTCGTGTCCGGAGATGAGCACGACGTCGGCGTGGGCTTTGGAGACGCCGGCGGCGATGGTGCCGACGCCGACTTCGGCGACGAGTTTGACGCTGATGCGGGCGTGGCGGTTGGCGTTCTTGAGGTCGTGGATGAGTTCGGCGAGGTCTTCGATGGAGTAGATGTCGTGGTGGGGGGGGGGGGAGATGAGGCCGACGCCGGCGGTGGTGTGGCGGGTGCGGGCTATCCAGGGGTAAACTTTGGGGCCGGGGAGTTGGCCGCCTTCGCCGGGTTTGGCGCCTTGCGCCATCTTGATCTGGATTTCGCGGGCGCTGACGAGGTATTCGCTGGTGACTCCGAAGCGGCCGGAGGCGACTTGTTTGATGGCGGAGTTTTTCGAGTCGCCGTTGGGGAGGGGGGGGATGCGCGCGGGGTCTTCCCCGCCTTCTCCGGTGTTGGATTTGCCGCCGAGGCGGTTCATGGCGATGGCGAGGGTCTCGTGCGCTTCTTGCGAGATGGAGCCGTAGGACATGGCGCCGGTCTTGAAGCGTTTTACTATGGTTTCGACGGGTTCGACTTCTTCGATGGGGATGGCGTCGGAGGGTTTGAAGTCGAGGAGGCCGCGCAGGGTGCAGAGGTTTTTCGAGTGGTCGTCGATGTGGTGTGTCCAGGTTTTGAATGTGTTGTAGTCGGCGGTGCGGACGGATTTTTGCAGGGCGTGGATGGTCTCGGGGTTGAAGTGGTGGTGTTCGCCGGTGTCGCGCCATTTGTATTGGCCGCCGGGGGGGAGGGCGTGGTCGTGGGTGGCGAGGGGGCCGCGGGGGTCGTAGGCGGCGCGGTGGCGGTGGAGGGTTTCTTCGGCTATGGTGTCGAGGCCGATGCCGCCGATGCGCGAGGGGGTCCAGGTGAAGTACTGGTCGATGATTTCCTGGCTGAGGCCGATGGCTTCGAAGACTTGCGCGCCGCGGTAGCTCTGGATGGAGGAGATGCCCATTTTGGACATGACTTTGACGACGCCTTTGGCGGCGGCTTTTACGTAGTTTTTGCAGGCGGTTTTGTGGTCGGGGCCGGGGAGGAGGTCCTGGTGGATGAGGTCGTCGATGGTTTCGAAGGCGAGGTAGGGGTTGACGGCGCTGATGCCGTAGCCGATGAGGAGGGCGAAGTGGTGCACCTGGCGGGCTTCGCCGGTTTCGATGACGAGGCTGGCCTGGGTGCGGAGTCCTTCGCGGATGAGGTAGTGGTGGAGGCCGGCGACGGCGAGGAGGGCGGGGATGGGGGCGTTGTCTTTGTTGATTCCCCGGTCGCTGAGGATGAGGACGCTGGTTTCTTCTTTGGTGATGAGGCGGCGGGCTTCGCGGAAGAGGTCGTCCATGGCTTTGGCGAGGCCTTTTTCGCCGCGGGTGGCGCGGAAGTGGATGGGGAGGGTGGCGACTTTGAGGCCGGGGAGTTGCATGCGGCGGATTTTGGCGAGTTCGTCGTTGGTGAGGATGGGCCAGTCGAGTTCGACGCGGCGGCAGGCGGTGGGTTGGGGGTTGAGGAGGTCGCCTTCGGTGCCGAGGCGGGTTTCGGCGGAGGTGATGATTTCTTCGCGGATGCTGTCGATGGGGGGGTTGGTGACTTGGGCGAAGAGTTGTTTGAAGTAGTCGTAGAGGAGTTTGGATTTGTTGTAGAGGACGGCGAGCGGGGCGTGGTTGCCCATCGAGCCGATGCCTTCGACGCCGTCGCGCGCCATGGGCGTGAGGATCGCGCGCTCGTCCTCGTAGGTGTAGCCGAACGCGAGCTGGCG
>JAISAX010000748.1 GCA_031266495.1 Opitutaceae bacterium | reverse complement strand
AATATCCATGGACATCCAAGTCAATCACTACCCGCCGGGAACCAGCAAATGGAACAAGATTGAACATCGTCTGTTCGCATTTATCACAAAGAACTGGCAAGGTATTCCGCTTGTGAGTGTTGCCGTCATAGTTCATTTGATCAGCAATACCAAAACTGGAAAAGGTCTTTCTGTTCGATGTGTTCTTGATGAAGATATATACCAAAAAGGAATGGAGGTATCTGATGAACAACTGGAATCCATAAATATCCTTAAAAATGATTTCCATGGAGGAATGGAATTACACGATCCGGCCAAATATTTGCCGAAAACTTACTAATTTTATTAAGTTACAATTCCTTACCCCGCAAATGGTCGAAAAAGAAATCTGGATGCAGGCTATCGCCCACAACATGATCCGTGCATTGATCCTCGAAACCGCTCTCTCCCATCACGTTGATATCGAAAGACTCAGCTTCAAAGGTTCCATCGACACCCTCCGCTCATGGCTGCCTTTATTCCTCCCCGGCAAACCCCGCAAAAACCAACGCCTCCTCCTTCTTCTCTCCTCCCTCATCGCTTCCGATCTGGTTCACCTTCGCCCCCTCAGATCCGAACCCAGAGCAAAAAACGCAGACCAAAAAACTTCCAGCTCCTGACCATACACAGACACCTCATGGTCGTCTCCGCCTCCAGACGTAAATAATAACTCTCCTTCCCCTTATCTAAGCGCCATTCCGGCCTGACCGTGGTTTGTCAATTCTGCATGAGGGGAGAGAATCGACCGGAAAATGTCATGTGAGCTTCACCCTATCATGTCCTCATTAGAAACATAACAGCTTGATAATGAATTAATTGATTTTTCACTGAATAAATCAAACTATTCGAAAATTGACAAAACACGCACTGACTCCTTCGACATTGCCCACAGGCGAGGGTTATGGCGGGACGAGAAAAAAGACGTTTTCATATTCGTTCCAGGTAGTTTGGACGTCGGGGTCTTCATCAGCATGGCGAGGGAAGGGGAGGGCAGATTCCGGGGCGCCGGGGAGCCACCACGCTTTTACGGGGAACCAGACGACATGGTCGGGCACGGAGTAGCGGATGGGGACGTGGTTGCGGGCGTCGGTCGGCAGTGCCAGCAGCAGGGCGGGGACAAGCGCGTCAAGCGAGGGCGGGAGGGTGCCGTCGTGCGCGGCGCGGTAGAGCTGGATGGCGAGTAGCGTTTCGACACACGAGGTTCCGGAGCGCAGTGTCATGTCGCGGCGGAAAATCTCTTTGAATTCGATTTGCGAGATTTGCAGAAACTCGCGTCCTGCCATGTTGAAGGGGTTGTGACTGGCGAGCCAGCGGCGGTCGGGCGGCTCGACGCCGCAGTCAATGTCGGCGGCAGCAAGCGCGACTTCATCGCAGCCGGCGAGCGCGGCGGCGCGGGTCATGCGCGCGAGGTAGCGATTTTTGGTCAGGTTTGGCTTGTAGGTAAGCAAATCAAACCAGGAGCGGCGGGGGAGGATTTCGATGAGGCCGAGCATCCATGCCGCTTCGCCGTGGATGAAGTTTTCCGTTTCACGCGCATCGAAACGTGAGACGGTCACATGCGCCAGCGCCTCGCGCAATGCGGGCGGTGTCGGCGCGCCGGCGGCGATGCCGACGGCGGCGGCGGCGGTGGCGCGCAGGCCGATCCCGTGAATTGACATGGCTGCCAGCCACGAGGTGACAGTGCCACCGGAGGCGGAGAGTTTTTTGGAGAAATCAACAATGGTGACGGCGGTGCGCAGAGCCTCGTCGTGGAGGCCGCGCAGGGTTTCGTCGCGCGCTTTTATTTCGAGCAACAGGGCTGTGTTTATTTGGTTGAGAACGGGAAAAAGGTCCGGCGCCTCCAGATGGAGTTGGGACGAGGGCGGCGCCTGGAGGATGTCGTCGAGCGCATGCCAGAGGCCGCTTTGCGCGGCGTGCGCGAGCAGGGCGACGACGTCATCGTGAGTCGCCGACGTCCGGGGCGGGGCGGCAGTGGCGGCAGTGGCGGGGTCGGATGACGAGGTGAAAGGCAGCTCCGGCAACGAAAAGCGCGGCGACAGCGGGGTTGCGGGCGAATTATAGAGTTCACGGGCGTGGGTATGTTTTTCTGTGAAATCACTGAACGGTTGGCGCGGGAAGGCCGTGTCGAGCGTTTGCATGCGCACGGTGCGGGCGTCATTGGCCGGGGTTTTGGGAAAGACGCCGGCGCGGGTGTCGGGCACAGAGGCATCGTGAAATAATGCAATGAGAAATGTTGCGGCGGCGGCAACAGCGAGGGCAATTGCCACGAGATGGAGAAGACTCTTCAAAGAAAGCAAATTCCTGCCTTTTATATTTCTATTCATTTACTGATCTGATGTTACGCGGATCGATTCGTAGATGACAAGAAGCCGACAGGAGAGGGAAGAACCAACAACCTGTCGGCGTATGACGATTAAGAACAACAAAGGAACAGAGGAAGAAACAACGGACCAAGGCAAGCGCCGGACGGTTCATGCGCAGGCCCAGACAAGGGGTAAAGCCGGAGAGTGCGCGGGAGGGGACGGGCAAGTGAAGCAAGTGCTGCTGGGGATAGACCTGCACAAGGAGACGGCGGTGGTGACGATGCAGCCAGGGGGAAGGCCGGGAGGAAAATCTGCCCCAAGGATTGCCGGAGCAAACCGTGAGGATCATTGCCGGGAACCGGGAGATAGTCCTTGCAATCGTGATACAGATCGAGCG
>JAISAX010000735.1 GCA_031266495.1 Opitutaceae bacterium | reverse complement strand
TTTTAGCGGTGCATTAATGGTTGTTGATGCGCGGTCCGGCGCGGGGCGGTGTGAAGGCCCGGGCGCCGGCCTGTTTTTTGGCGATGTCGGCGTGGCCGGAAAAATCGCCTGGAGTGGCGGTGGATAATTTTTCCAACGCCAGCGGGGAGGGAGGGGGGGGGAGGGGCAGCACGACGCCGTCTTCGCCCGCGAACACGTCACCGCCGGTCAGTCCGGTTTTCGCGCTGCCATAAAACCACACGTTTTCGCGAAATTCCGTTTTTGCGGCGGTGTAGTCCTTGTGCCCGGCTTCGCGTCCGCCGCCAAACCCTTCCGCGACGACGATGTTTTTTGCGAAGTGGAAATTTTCAAAAACGCGGGTGCGCGGCTGGGTGAGCGTCAGGAAATTGCCCGAGGGGAAAATCACCGTGTTGTTTTCGACAACGATGCCCGCACCGGGGGCGCGCACCGCGTCTTGCGACACGTTTTTCATTCGTTCCGCATTCCACGTCGCCGTCCAGTTCTGGTTCGCCGCGCCGGCCTTGAACCAGCCCGGACGGTGGCCGGTTTTTTCAAAAACCAGACGCGTCAACACTTCGCTGCTGCGGATGAAATTGTCGGCAATGAGCGCCGGTCCCGGCCACGGCTCGCCGCCGAGAGGCTGCCACGAGAACGGTTCGGTTGTATCCAAAAAAACATTGCGCTCGACGCGCATTCCGGCGGCGTGGTCTTCGAGTTCGACGGCGTTGTCCACGATGCGCTCGAAGATGTTTTCGCGCACGGCGAGGTTTTGGCTCCAGCGGACGCACCACGTTGAAATGCCCTCGAAGGAGTCGTGGATGCGGTTGTTGCGCAGCGTCCAGTCGCTGCCGACGAGGCCGATGATGCCGAGTTCGTAGGTGAGCCTGTTGGTCGCGCCGTCGCCTTTGCGCGACCACGAGTAAAGCGGGTAACGCGGCGCGCCGGCGGGGGGCGTCCGCTCGCGCAAGACATCCATGGCGTCGTCGAACGCGGGGAATTGCGAGTAGTCGCAAAACTCGACGGTGATGGCGTTGGAGGTCTGGCGCGGGTCGGCGTTTTCCTTGCGTCCGCTGACGCCGGTGCGGCAGCCGAGGAACCAGCAGTCGCGCACCGTGACGTGCGAGCCGTTGATGTGCACGCCGGAGAAGCCGGGCGTCTCGAAGGTGAAGCCGTCCACGATGACGTGGATTTTGCCGCGCTGCATCAGGCCGAGATTGTAAAAGTGCGGGCCGTCGAAGCCCGTGCCCGCGCTGCCCGCGCCGGTGCGGGTGCCGGCGGCGATGCGGTGTTGGTTCGGGTTTTGCGAACCGTATTTGCCGTCGGCGCGGAGGCGGACGTAGATCTGCCTGGCGTCGGCATCGTAAAAATAACCGTGCGCGGGGCCGGGCAATTTTTTCCCGACGGTGAATGTTTTGAGGCCGTCGAGCGTCAGGCAGGGTTGCAAATCAACGCCGGAATAGAGCACGCGGCACGTCTCGCGGGCGAGCGGGGCGCGGTAAAGCTGGAGCGCTTCGTCAACGCATTCCCACGCGGCGCGGCGTTCGCGCAGGGCGGGGTCGGCGTTGGTGATGACGACGGCGCCGCGCTCCCGCGATTCGGCGCGGAGCGTGACGGGGTTTTTCTCCGTGCCGCGTAGTTGTTTCAATTCGACGGGTCCGTAATAAACGCCGCGGGCGACGGTAATGGTGTCTCCAGCACGGGCGATTTTTTCGGCGGACTGAATTGTGGCGAGTGCGTGCGCGGGGGTTTTTCCGTCGTTGGCGTCCGAACCGCTCGCGCCGTTCACAAAGATTTCCGCCGCAAACGTCGTCGTCGTCGCCGTCGCCGCGAAGGCGAGCATCGTCGAAAACGCGAGAAGGCACCGGCACGCGCACGCGCCGACGGCATCCGGATGTCTGGATTTATGAATACAGCAGCAGGATTTCACTGGGCAGGGGGGGGGGGGGGTGGGTTGCTGCCGGATCAGCGCCGCCGACTGATGGCGAACGTGTTGGCGGCGGCGAGCGCGCCCAGAATAGCGACGGATGTTTCCGGTTCGGGGATTGGCGCGGCGGAGAGCGAGGCGATCTCGGCGTTGGACAGCGCACGGTTCCAGACACCCGCCGCCTCGATGAGCGTGCCGTTGGGCACCGGCAGATTGCTGCCGGAAGTGCCGTTGTTTTGCGCGCCGAGGTAAAAATAACCGGCGTTGCTTCCCGTGAACGTGGCGGTGAGGGACGTTGTGTATGACCACGAATTGACCGCATTGCCGGTGAGCGGATTGAAGACGTCAATGTTCACGCTGCCGCTGTTGGTGACGCCCGCCGCCGCCGGCGTGAAACGGAGCGAAATGTCATACCAGGTTGATACGCTCAAAACATTGTCCGCGCCGCTCGGCGTTTGGATGTAGTCCTGTTTTCCGGAGTCGTTTGTGCCGTCTTCGGAAATGGTCACGGCGAGGCGCCCCGATGTCTGCAACTGCAACATCATCCCGCGCGCGCTGTTGGTTGCGCGGTAGCGTCCGATGAGCGTCATCGCGGCATCCAGATTGGCGACATTGACGCGAAGCCAGAGCGTTTGCGCGCCGGTGATTTTCAACGACGGGGGATTGGCAACCAGAGCGGTCGCGCCATCGAGTTGAATCGCCTTCGCGCCCGCGTTGGCGGCGGCGAGCGCGCCCGTCTCGCCGGCGGCGGGAAGCGCAGTGAACGTCAAATCGTCCACCGCAACCGGATTTGAAAACGGCGCTGAACTCACCGGCACCGCCGTCAAACCGGTTCCGGTACCGACGTTTTTGATACCGCTCAAATCGCCCTCGAACGTCCACCACGCGACGGCGGAGTCGGTGAGCGAGTCCGCACGCGCACGGGTGGCAGAGGCGAGCAGGGACAAGAGGCATGGGAGGAGAGCAAGCGCGGAAAAGCGGAATGGAGTCATCGTGTTTCGTATATGTTTCCATTTGCCGATTGACTCAATACATAATTCCGTAACACGAAAGAAAGTGTTTGATACTGTTATGAAAGATTCCGGAAAACTCGTTTCCACCCTGCGCGAGGTGGTGCAGGCCAAGGCTCCGAACACCAGGCTGCCCTCGATTCGCGCGCTCATGAAACGCCACGGCGCGAGCCTCTATGCCGTGAACCTCGCGCTCCGGCGGCTGGCCGACGAGGAACTGGTGGATGTCCGCCACGGGAGCGGAATCTACGTCCGTGCCCGCAAGGGAGGGCGTTACATAGAGTTCCACCGTCCCCTCTATCCCTCAAGCAACACGGACATCAAGGAACTCTCCCTGAGCCGCGCCGTCAGCGCACTCGGCTGGCACCTGCTGGTGCGCCATCATGGAGCCAACGGCGGCGATCAGGACGATCTCATGAATCCGATCGCGTCGGCTCATGTAGTTGTTCCGCCACTACTTGATATCTCGCCAACCTTTCGGGATCAGGTGCTCCGGCAGCGCGCGCCGGTCGTCCTGGCTTTCGGCAGCAACATGGGGCAGTTGCCGTTCGACCATATCATGGGCAACGACCACCAGTATTTCAGTTCCATGGTCAAACACTTCGTGCAGTCGGGGCACCAGCGCATCGCGTTCCTGCAAAACGAGCCACCCTGCTCCAGTGGCGCCAGCCGTTCGTACCGGAGCGAACTTTACACCGACATCATGCGACTGCTCGACCTCCCGGTGAACATCATCGACTGCGGAACCCGCAGCGGGGAAAACAGCATGCTGAAGGCCTACGAGGGACTTTCCCGGCACCTGTCCGGCCAGCGCGGATCGCGTCCCGGTTTCACGGCGCTGATTGTCGGGAGCGCCGCGGGTGTCCCTGGCGTGTTGCGCGCGATGCACGAGGCGGGCCTTTCGGTGCCGGGCGACTGTTCGGTGGGGTCGCTGGGCATGGAACCGGAAAACTCGCTCCGGGTCCCGTCGGTCACCGAGGTGGGCGTGGCCGACGACCAATGGGGCGAAGGCGTGGTGGAGGTACTGCAGCGCCGCTTCGCTTCTCCGGATATGGCGCCCATGACGCTCAAGCTTGAACCCACACTCCACGTGCGCGAATCGTCGGCGAAGCTCGCCACGATCGGAGGCGAAAAACGAAGTCGCGGCGGCAGGACCAAAACGTAGCAGCAGGAGCGCGTCATCCTCGCCGGATACAAGGAAGCGATCGGCGGCGAGATGCACGGCGTATCGGAATTCCCGAGTCCGCCGATGACGACCATCAAGGAGCCGCTGCCCGAGACCGCCAGCCACGCGGTGGCCACGCTCACGGCGCTGATGAACGGCGAACAACCGCCGCGCCGGCTCTCCCTGCCCGTCCGGCTGCTGGTGCGCGAGTCGGCCTGATCATCCGTCGCCGTCCCGGTCCAGCAACAACCAGCCGTAACGCTCGGGACGGTGCGGATGCGGAAACGGAAACTGCGGGTTGGACCAGATCGTGAAACGGTCGCCCCCGGCCGCACTCCCGTTCCTGTCCCAGCGTGCGAAATTGGCCCGCAGTTTCTCCGGAAACCTGTCCACCGCGCCGGATGCGCCTTCACCGGTGAACAGGCCGACGACCGGATACAGGGGAGCCAGGGGGATCGCCAGCTCCACCCGATAGCCCGGCACATCCGGTCCCCACGTGACCGGTGCACGCGAAACCGCGATTTCCACCTTCGGATCGAAACGGTAGTTGATCCAGTCGGCATGCCGGTACCAGAAAGCGGCGAGCGTCCCCAGGGCGTTGATCTCCAGGCAGGCGGCATCGGCCAGCCGTTCGACGGGCGCTCCCAGCATGATCTCGACGCAATCGTCCCGGAAGGTCTGGTCGTCCTTCGCGGTGCGCATGGCGAGGATGTCGTGGTCCTCGCAATCGAAGGCGAGGTAGAGTTTTTCGTTGTCATGCAACAACAGCACGCGGGTACGCCGCGCCGGCGGCGTATCCGTTTTTCCCCAGAAATCGTGCAGCGTAATGCTTGCCGCCCGCGACCAGACCGGGTCTCCCGCCCGGCCGTCTATCTTTACCGGGAGATGCACCTGGGGCACGCGTATTTCGGGAAGCATGTTTTCTGGCGGATCAGGAGTGGCTGAGGATGATGAGCGTGCTTCGGGCGCTGCGATGGCGAGCAGGCTCGCGACAAGAACACCGGGCAGGCCAAAGAATCGCGCGGTCATTGGCCGGGTTCGATGCGGATGGAATCGACATCCAGAAATCCGGAGGCGGGTTTCACTCCGCTGATTTCGGTATCGGAAACGGCAAGACGGAGGACGACATGCCGGGTCCCCACCGCATCGAGACGGAAGGGAAGCGCCGCCTCACGCCACTCGCCCGCCGTGTCCGGCAAAACCAGCCACCGGCGTCCGGGCAATTCCCGGTTCTTGCCCTCCTTTTCGCCAAAACGCATCAGGGCCACAGTGGCGAACGGGGCTTGGCCCGTTTCGCCATCGCGAACGGTGGCGCTTGTCGAACCGGTGCGATAGCGCAGCGTAACGGCGCCCGCGAGCGCCAGCCCCACCGGTTTGTCGATGCGCTCCGGCCGGCCTTCCGATGCGATGCGCACAAACGACATGCGCGCCGACCCTGCGCCTTCGGCGACGACGGACGCCCGGCCTCGGCCCGACCATGTGAGCGTGCCGGTGAAATGATCCTCGAAGCGTCCGGGAGCCGCTTCGCGATAACGGCGATCTTCGGGCAGTTCGTAAACCTTCGCGCCGTTCTCGAAAATCGCCGGCGCCGCCAGTCCGTGAAACCCGGTGGTGCGGGGATTGATGAAGAGCAGCTTCCGATGGTCGTCGCGTGTGTAGTCGATGCGGAGGGCCTGCCTGTTTGCGGCGGCGTCGCCGGTCGCACCCGGGTTGTCGGGATTGTCCGGAATGCCGGAAAATCCCTCCACCGCTCCGTCCGGAGACCACACCGCCCAGGCATGTTTCGGAAGTAGCACGTTGCCGAATACAGGCAGTTTCAGGGCCAGCGGCTCGTCCTTGCGGTTGATGACAACCGTGAGGCCGTTTTCGTAAACCACCCTGATGCGGGCGAAATACGGGAGCGGGTTTTTCCCGGCCAGAAGCAAGGCTTCCAGCGTTTGCCAGCTCGCCGGCGATTCCGGCGAATCCGCCGAAGCGGGGACTTCGTAAGTGATTTCGCGCACCGGCCGGAGCAGGTAATGGCGTTGCAGGATGCCCACGGTCATTGCCTCGGTCAGCGCCTTGTCGAAGATGGCGGGGCCGGGCGCGTAGTCGAGGTAGGCGGCGTTGCCCCAGGCGATGGTCATGGCGCGGTAATCGTCGGAGCCTGCGCCGTAGGTGTCATTCCGATACATCCGGCTGCCCTGTCCCTGGCGTCCGGTGCCGCCGTAGGGCGGACCGAAAAAGTAGCGGTAGCCGAGGCCCATGCCATGCGTGACGGTGAGCGCGTGCAGGCGGCGCAGCTTGTAGTCGGGCGTGATCATGCGCCGGAAACCCTCGAAAATCCCGTAATCGCCCGAGTCCACATATTCACCGATGAGGAATTCGCTGTTGAGCGTTTCGGAGAGGAGCGGACCTCCGACGATGCGCTTGATGAGGCGGGCCTGGGCACGGAGCGCGGAGCGGGCGCCGCGGATCGTGCCGGCGTCGGGGTTGTCGGGCGTGAAATCGACGTAGGCCCAGGCGGGGCCGCCGGACGTGAGCTGGTCGGAAAACGTGGCCGTAGTGCCGAGCAAGGACCGGATGTAATGTTCCTGCCGTTCGATGACCGGCAGGACGTCCTGCGGCCGGGTGTGCCACTTGGGTTTCCCGTGAGCGTCGAGTGCGCGGCGCACGGTTTGCGGGAGCGGTTTTTCCTTGCTGCGGTAAAGCTGGTAGTTGGTGCGCAGTCCGGCCAGCCCCCAGCTTTTCATCTGCTCCATCCACGCCTTCAGTTGTTCGGGAGCGCCGACCATGCGCGGGCTGGGCGGGAGTTCGTCGGCGATGGCGAGCGGCAGGTTGGAATCGAAGCCGCCGCCTTGCCAGTTTTGCACGATACAGAGTCCGCCGATGTAGCGGCCCACCGTCTCCTGCATCCACGCGGTGAACGCCGGGCGGTCGGGATAGAAGCCGGCCCAGAGGTCGATATACATCAGGTCCTTCATCGCCTCGCGATACGGGCTTGGCCGGTTGGCGGGGATCGCGACGGCGCCCCAGAGATTGTCGGCGAGGGAGAGTTCGAAACGCTCGCGCAACGGGCGACGCGACCCGTCGCGCAGCGGCAGGTAGGTCAGGCGGCTGGCGAGAAAATGGCCGGCGGCGGATTTTTTGTTGCTGGTGTCCGGGCTGTCGGCTGCGTTGGCGTCCGCGTCGCCCGCGCCGGCAAGCCCCGGGAAGAAAACGGCATCCTCGCCCTGAAGCGTGTTACCGTTTTTCGGATACAGGGAATCGCCGGTCGCCGCATTGCTGTAGTCGAGATCCCAGCACCCGCGAAACCAGAGGCCGAGCCGGCGATGGTAAAACAGATCGGGGAAACGCCCGTGCTGCGCATAGTCTTCCGCGTAGCGCGTGGGGACATTGAAACCGACGAGCGAGGTGTCGGCGGCGAGGCGGCCGGGATGCGCGCCGGCGAACTCGCCGGCGAGACCTTCGAGCGTCAGCACGATTTTGCCCGTGCCGGGGTCGCCGTTGATCGTCACCGCAAACTCCGGCGCGGGGGATAGACCGGTTACCTGATAGACGAGGCGGGTTTCCCGGCCGTCGGCGCTGCGGGTTTCGGTGAGCAGGCGCGTGCCGTATTCTCCGGGCAGGCGGTTTGCCAGACCGTCGATGACGACAGGGCCAAAGCCATCCAGTGGACGATATATCCCGCCTGCCGGGCGCAGTTCGATCAGGCCGTGCGGGAATGCTTTCGGCTCGATCACTACGGAATCGAACGGAGCCGGATCTGCACCGGCGATGCTCAGGCCGGATGCCGTTGCCGCCACGGGAAGGATGCCGGCGACAAAAGCAAGGATGCAGGGGAGGGATGTGGGAAATGACCAACGTATGGGCAGGAACATGAGGCGGGAGATGAAATGCTCGGGAAACTACGGTTTGCGGAACGGGAGGACGGCGAAAGATGGCGAAGGATATGGCGGAGGATATGGCGGAGAATGCGGCAAGCTCCTCCGTTTTTCTGGCGATGAAGGCAGGAGAGGGGGATGCCGGAAACGGAGGCTCAGTTGTTTCTGATACAGGTGGTCTGGTAAACGGAGTAGTTGCCATCCATGACAAGCAGGTCGGCGGTTCGCCGGATGCGGCGGGCGTGGCCGTCGCAGAAAGCCGCGTTCATGCCGCCGTTGTGGGAATCCGTCAGGGAGGCGCTGCCGAACCAGCCGGCGGCCTTGTAACTGTTCACCGTATCATGTTTCTCGGACAGCATCACCATGCGGGCGGGATTGCCGATGTTGCGGATCAGCATGCCTTCGCCGCCTTTCCGGGTGCCGGGATTGGCGGGATTCCAGCCGGCATGATCGTATTGGCCGAGCTGGTTGAACAGCACCGGATTGATCGAATACGAGCGCGGCTCCTCCGGGTTGCTGGTGGTTCGCTCCGTCTTGTCGGCGGCGCACCGGAGCATCGGATTCCACGGAGTCGGCGTGGCGTCGGAGAGAATGGAGAGTGCCGCTTCATCCCAACCCGGATTGGCGGTGTCGGGGAGCTTGCCGCGATTGGATTCGCTCCAGATGAGGAGCGAGGTGGCCAGTTGCCGCATGTTGCTGAGGCAGGAGGCAGCATGCGCCGCCGAGCGGGCCTTGCCGACCACCGGGATCAGGATGGCCGCGAGGACACCGATGATGGCGATGACGGTGAGGATCTCGATCAGGGTGAAGGCGTTTTTTGTCTTTCGATTTTTCATGGCGAAGGGGGGGGGGGGGGGGAGGG
>JAISAX010000712.1 GCA_031266495.1 Opitutaceae bacterium | reverse complement strand
TGCGTTCAAGAGGGACAATCTCGTCGGACATGGTGAGGATAGAACAATCCCCATACACGTTTCATCCGCCCGCGCCAATCCTGCTGTCGTTGTCGTCATAACAATCTCGTACCTTGTGCCCCTGCCCTTCTGCCCCCACCAAGGCATGCTCAAGGCGCGCCGAGTCCGCAACCCGCTTTACCGCGTCCTCCTCTCAGGTATTCGTCATTTTTCCAGAACCAGCCACCCGTAACGTTCAGGTCTATGGGGATGTGCGAACGGGAACAGGGGATCAGACCAGATGGAGAAACGCTCTCCACCCGCATCGCGTTGCCCCCTGTCCCAACGCGCAAAATTGGCTCGTATCCTGACAGGCATGTTCCCCGTCGACAGCGAAGAGGCTTCTTCGCCTGCAAAAAAATTGAGCACAGGAAGGAAAGCGGAAAACTCGATCCCGACCTCTACCCGATAACCGGTCATCTCCTTGCCGTCATCTCCGTCAAACCGGGTTCGCGAAACCGCAATCCGCGCCCTGCTCTCGAAACGGTAGTTTATCCAGTCTGCATGACGGTAATAGTAGTCGGCCACCGTGCCGAGCGCGTTGATTTCCAGACATGCCGCATCAGCCAACCGCTCGATCGGGGCACCGAGAAAAATCTCCACGCAGTCATCCCGAAACGTTTGCCCGTCGTGTTCCTGGCGCGTGGCCTGGATGTCCACGTCCGCGCAATCAAAAGCGATGTAGAGTTTTTCCCCGTCATGTAGGAGCGAAACTTGGGTCGCCTGTGTTTTGATTGTATCGGGTTTGCTCCAAAAGTCGCCCAGCTCGATTTTCACAGCCTTGTTCCAAGCCGGGTCGCCGCCTTTGCCATCGAGTGACACGGCTTGCGTTACTTTTGGGACGCTCACTCGAGGCAGCCCATCGCTTGCCGTTTTCTGGTCGTCGCGGGCAGAGAGAGGCGCGGAGGCAGGCGTATTTTCGTTTTTGGCGGCTCCGGCAAAAGTGAGCGGAGCCGACAAGAGCAGGCTTCCCATCACGGTTGCGATGAATGTGCGCACGGGAATCACTTGAGGATTCACTTGGTGGCGGCCGGAATCAGTGAGATGCTATCAACATCAAAGTGCCCGATAGCCGGTTTCACGCCTTTGACTTCGGTGTCGTTTGCCGCGAGCCGTAAAACGATGTGGCGGGTGTTTTCCTTGGGGAGCTCAACGGTAAAACTCTCTTCCTTCCACTCCCCATTCGTATTGGGGAGCACGAAGGCTTTGCGGCCTGAAACCTCGCGAACGGTTCCCTTCGACTCGCCAAAACGCAGGACTGCAACACTGGCAAAGGTAGTTGCCTGTTCGGATGGGATGGTCGTTCTGTAGCGAATGGTTATGCGTCCTTCGGAAAGTGCACCAAGGACTCTGCTGATACGCACGGACTTCATATCCTTTGTTTCGATACGCGCGAAGGCGTCCTTGCCCTCAATCACGTGCGTAACCGTGGCATCCTTTGGGAAAACCCAACGCACGGCTTCCGTAAATTTGTCGTCAAACGCGCCTTTCACTTGTGGACGCAAGCGGCGCTCAACGGGGAGGTCATACGTTTTTTGACCTTCCTCAAAAATCGTGGCGGTCACGAGGTTTTTGTAGCCAGTTGCCCGTGGATTGATGAAAAGAACTTTCCGTTTTTCGTCTTTCGTGTAGTCGATTCTCGACGACGCCTCGCCGGTGGCGGCGGGGATGCCGGAAAAGCCTTCCACGGCTCCATCCTCGGAATACACGGCATATGAATGTTTCGGCAGCAGGATGTCGCCAAATGCGGGGAGTTTCCATGCAAGGGCCCCTTCTTTGCGGTTCACGACAACGGTCAGCCCATTCTCGTAAACAACCTTTATCCGGGCGAGGAATGGTGAGGGGTTTTTGCCGTCCAACAGCAATTGCTCCAGCGTTACCCATTCGCCTGCTTGTTCCGATTCGTAATAAATCTCACGAACTGGCACGCCGACGTAATAGCGTTGGAGAAGGCCGACTGTCATCGCTTCAGTGATTGCCTTGTCCGGGTGCATCCCTTCCGCGCTCAAATAATCGAGGTAGGCGCCGTTGCCGTAGGCGATGGTCATCGCGCGGTAATCGTCGGAACCAGCCCCCCAAGGTGAGGCATACATGGAGTTGCCCTGGTTTTGCCGGTAGCGGTTTTTGCCTGTGTAGGGGGGCGCGAAGAAGTAACGATAGCCGAGTCCCATTCCGTAATAAGTGCAGAGTCCATGCAGGCGACGGAGTTTGAACTCGGGGGTAAACATGCGGTTGAAGCCGTCAAAGATCCCATAGTCGCCGGAGTCCGCATATTCGCCGAGGAGGAATTGGCTGTTGATGGTTTCCGAGAGCAGGGGACCGCCAACGAGTTCTTTGATGAGTTTGGCTTGGACTCGGAGCATGTTGCGGGCTCCCCGGATTGTGCCGGCATTGGGATTTTCCTTGCTGTATTCAACGTAGGGAAGTCCTTCGCCGCCGGAGGTTATCTGATCGGAGAACGTGGCGGTGGTGCCGAGGAGTCGTTGGATGTGTGCCTCTTGTTGCTTGATGATGGGCACCACGTTGTGGGGTTGACTGCGCCACATTGGGGTGCCGTCGCTTTTTTGTGAGCGCTTGACCGTTTGCATGGGTGTGTCGCGCCATGCTTGATAATTGGTGCGCCATCCGGCGCGTCCCCAACTTTTCATTTCTTCCATCCACGCTTTCATCTGTTCGGGCGTGCCGACTCGGCGAACATCGGGTGGCAGTTCGTCGGAAAGTGCCAATGGCAAATGAGAATCGAAGCCCCCGCCCTGCCAGTTTTGAATGATGGTCAATCCGCCTACCCATTTGCCCACCGTTTCCTGCATCCACCTGGTGAAGTCAGAGCGGTCGCTGTAAAGTCCGCCCCAAATATCGACGTACATCAGTTTGCTCATTTCCTCCCGATAGGGGCTCGGATTTTGATTCACTGCGGGCACGGTTTCCCAGAGGCTTTTGCCCATGCTTAGCCTGAATCGTTCTTTGAGGGGGGAGGCGTTTTTACCTTCAAGGAAAGGCACATACGTCATGCCTTTATCGAGGTAGTATTGGGTCAGCGCAGAGGCATCCTCGCCGTTGTCGATGGTCAGTCCGGGAAAGAAAGTGGCATCAATGCCGCCTATGGATTTGGCATCCCTCACGTAATAACTGTCCGCCCCGCTCGCATTACCGAAATCAAGATCCCAGCGTCCTTGAACCCATGTTCCCAGTTGGCGATGGTAAAAAATGTTGGGGAATCGGCAGTGCTGTGCGTAGTCCTCGTGGTGGCGTTCCGGAACAGTCCAACCGAGGATTTGCGGGTCTGCGCGCAGGCTTCCTGTATAGATTCCCGGAAACTCGCCGGATACTCCTTCGATTATCAGTGTGATTCCGTGTTCGTCTTGAGCCGCAGTGATCGAAAATTCCGTTTTTTCGGGCGCGTTTGCCACTTGATAAATCAGCTTCGTTTCCCCCGCCTCGGTTTTTTGGGTTGAGAGCAACTTTACCGGGTAATCGCCTGGACGCCGCGCGGTTCCCCCAGTGATTGCAATTGGGCCGAATCCTTCCATCGGCGACCAAGTGGTTGTGCCATCGGTCAATACGACGAGGGCGTCGGGATACTTGTCAGGCTGTAATTTGAGTTCCGTTGCCGCTTCGATTGCCGATGCCGTAATAGCAGATGTGATGACGATGAACACGAGTTGTGCCCGTGAAAGGACAGGTTTTATCATAATATCAGTGGGAGTGGGTTCAAAGAAGCCTTCAGCCAATAGAAGGATTCCGTCTAAAAAGAGAGTCTAAAAGGCTGTCGGGGCAGCGTCGTCAGGGACTGTTTTTGAGATAGCGATTTACGAAATTAGTGAGGCCATTTTCCCCCGTGGCGAGTAACTCTTCTGTCGCCTTAATGCGCTGCGCCCGGCCATCTGCAAAGGCAACATTCATTCCCCCGTTATGGATGGAAAGCAGACCCATCCGTGTCGAATAATCTCCTTTATTATAAATATTTAGGCTGCTATGGTATTCCAGCAAAAGACCCACCCGACTTGGGTTAACTATCCCCGATAACCGCATTCCCTCATTTTTTGCTGGCAAATTGACTCCATATTGGGAACCCCCATATTTGCCTCCCGCATTACACATGACCGAATTATACCCATATGAACGTGCCTTATCGACATTGGCACCGGTCCGCATCTCATTGTCACTCGGACACCTTAATATTTTATTATAGGGAACCTCCCCATTGACCTCCGGCATGAACATGGACAACGCCGCCTTGTCCCAAAAAGGATTGTTTTCACCGGGCAACTGTCCCTTGTTCTGTTCCGCATACATAATCAGAGAGAAACCCAGTTGCCTGATATTGCTCAGGCAGGCGGCCGCTTTTGCGGTTTCCCGAACCTTCCCCACGGTTGGAATAATAATGGCGGCAAGGATTCCGATGATCGCAATAACGGTCAGCAATTCAATAAGCGTAAAACCGGAGCGTGTTTTGGAACATGGGAGATTTCTCATAAGAAAAACATGGATGGTAACAATGCATGTTAGGATGAAATGATAATCTACTGCCAGATGCTGCCGCAGTCTGCCGTACTTGGCAGTAGGTCAGAGTCAGGATTTGCGACGAAAAGTCCAAATGGTGCCCAAGCTACATAAACCGAGCAACAGCGCACAGCTTGAGGGCTCTGGAACGCTTGAAAGAGGCTCGGTTGTAATTATTACGCTTGTTATCCGACTATACCAACCACTGGTCAGGTTAACTGCACCGACGAAGTCCCATGCACGAAGTTGCAAAGTGGTAATGGAAGTTCCTTCAGGCACGGTATAGGTGAGTGCCGTGGCACTATTGCGATTATCAGTAGTAGCCGTCGGGGAAACTCTTCCCAACTCCATCGTAAAGGAAGCCTCATTCCCTCCCCATATCGATAGATTACGGACATCATTCAATACGGCACCGTAAGTAAAGGTGACACTCACGATCTGCTCTCCTGTCGGAGCGACCCAAGTGGCCCCAGCGTGGGCGCCTGATAGGCTACTGGAGACGCCTGACGTAATACTCACACGGATTTGTGCGTCATAGCCGCTATTCGAAAATGGTGACGTGGCACCTTCAGGAAGAAAGATGTATTTGGTAAAAGCTGGACGATCCTCAGCTGCCGTATACCAATCGGAAACACCGGCATCATACGTGTAGGTCGAGGATATGGAGGCTGAATGAGCCAAAGCAGGGAAGCCCGCGGCAAAAATTCCGGCGGCAAGCAGGACAGACGACAGGCGTATCGAGGTTTTCATAGGCAGAGGTGTTTTCATAGGCAGGTATGTTTGGATGAATTTGATTCTCGGGGACATTATCGGGATTTGGACGTTATCGGGATTTGGTGGAATCTCCCCGGATCCGGAAGGAGCCGGGAAGAACGGAACGTCGGCGAGATTCACTGGACCGTTCCAGTTGTCAAGCGGTTTCTGGAACGGTCCAGTGAAAATTTGCCGTCTTGTTTTTCATGCCGGACGGATTCCGTCGCTTCCGGCTTCGTTTCGCCCTCCCCGGCAAGAGCCACAAAAAAGCCCCGGCATTTTGAGCCGGAGCGCGGTGATCAGAATGTCTTGTAACGCAATCGCGGGACGCGCCCGAACGCCTTTTCCCTTCCGATCAGAAAACTGGTATCAAGCAGCAGCACGGTGATGGCGGCGTTTCTTTCCCGCTCCCTTGCCAAGGAAAGGCTGCATCGCCTCTTCCAATTCTTCCGCCGTCATGGCGGCGGGGCGGTCAGTCATCAGACGGCGCACCACCTGCGAGAACGACTCGCCGGGCGCGCGCTTCTCCTTTTTCAACATGTCGTACGCATCGACTTCGAGGGATATCGTTTTCGTTGCCATGCACAGACCATGCACAGACAAGGCAAGGCAAGGCAGTCAAGGGGCCGACCCTCCCCCCCCCCTCCTCCAGCCGATCAGCCCGGCGACGCTTTACTGTCGATCCGTCGCAGCGGCAGGAATGCCGCCGCTCCTGAGCCCGCCTGCGTAACTTCTGTAATAATGTAGCACTACAGCGTCGCGAGGATGTCGTTGAAGGTTTTGCTCGGGCGGAGGGCGGCGGATGCGAGCTTGTCGTCGGGCTGGTAGTAGCCGCCGATGTCGGCGGGCTGGCCTTGCACGGCGAGGAGTTCGGCGGCGATCTGCTTTTCGGCGGTGGCGAGTTTTTGCGCGATGGGTGCGAAGATGCGGGCGAGAGCGGTGTCTTGCGTCTGCGCCGCGAGGGCCTGCGCCCAGTAGAGCGCGAGATAGAAGTGGGATCCGCGGTTGTCGATGGTGCCGAGTTTGCGTCCGGGGGATTTGTCGTTCTCCAGAAACTTGCCGTTGGCGGTGTCGAGTGTGTCGGCGAGGATTCTGGCTTTCGTGTTGCCGTGGGTCGTGGCGAGGTGTTCGAGGGAGGCGGCGAGGGCGAAGAATTCGCCGAGGCTGTCCCAGCGCAGGTAGTTTTCCTCGTTGAATTGTTGCACGTGCTTGGGCGCGGAGCCGCCGGCGCCGGTCTCGAACAGGCCGCCGCCGTTCATCAGCGGGACGATGGAGAGCATCTTGGCGCTGGTGCCGACTTCGAGGATCGGAAACAGGTCCGTGAGGTAGTCGCGGAGGACGTTGCCGGTGACGCTGATCGTATCCTGCCCGGCCTTGAGGCGTTCAAGGGTGGCCCGGGTGGCGGCGGGGGGGGGGAGGATGCGGATGTCGAGGCCGGTCGTGTCGTGGTCTTTCAGATACGTCCTGACCTTGGCGATGACTTGCGCGTCGTGGGCGCGGTTTTCGTCGAGCCAGAAGAGGGCGGGGGTGGCGGTGAGGCGGGCGCGCTTGACGGCGAGTTTCACCCAGTCTTGCACGGGGGCGTCCTTGGTCTGGCAGGCGCGCCAGATGTCGCCTTCCTCCACGGTGTGCTCGAGGAGGACGCGGCCGGTAGTGGTGTCGGTGATACGGACGGCGCCGTTGGCGGGGATTTCAAAGGTTTTGTCGTGGGAGCCGTATTCTTCGGCGGCCTGGGCCATGAGGCCGATGTTGGGCACGCTGCCCATGGTGCGGGGGTCGAAGGCGCCGTGCTTTTTGCAGAAGTCGATGGTGGTCTGGTAAACGCCGGCGTAGCTGCTGTCGGGGATGATGGCGAGGGTGTCCTGCGGTTTGCCGGCGGCGTTCCACATCTGGCCGGAGGTGCGGATCATGGCGGGCATGGAGGCGTCCACGATGACGTCGCTGGGGACGTGGAGGTTGGTGATGCCTTTGCCGGAGTTGACCATGGCGAGGGCGGGGCCGGCGGCGCAGGTGGCGGCGATGTCGGTTTCGATGGCGGCGCGTTGTTCGTCGGGGAGGGTGCGGAGTTTGGCGAGGAGGTCGCCGAGGCCGTTGTTCAGGTCGACGCCGAGTCCGGCGAGGGTGGCGGCGTGGGCGGTGAGGAGGTTTTTGAAAAAGACGCGGACGACGTGGCCGAATATGATCGGGTCGGAGACTTTCATCATGGTGGCCTTGAGGTGGACGGAGAACAGGACGTCGTCGGCTTTGGCGCGGGCGATTTGTTGTTCGATGAAGGTGACGAGGGCTTTTTTGCGGAGGACGGTGGCGTCGATGATCTCGCCGGCCTTGAGCGGGGTGCTGGCTTTGAGGGTTTTTGTCGAACCGTCGGCGGTGGACGTGAATTCGATTTTCACGTCGGTGGCGGCGGGGACGGTCACGGACTTTTCGTTGGCATAAAAGTCGTCCTTGCCCATGGTGCCGACGGTGGTCCTGGAGTCGGGAGACCAGGCGCCCATGGCGTGCGGGTGCTTGCGGGCGTAGTCCTTGACGGCCTTGGGGGCGCGGCGGTCGGAGTTGCCTTCGCGGAGGACGGGGTTGACGGCACTGCCTTTGACGCGGTCGTAGCGGGTCTTGGCGTCCTTTTCGGCATCGTTTCCGGGGGTTTCGGGGTAGTCGGGGAGCGCGTAGCCTTTGGCCTGGAGTTCGGCAATGGCGGCCTTCAGTTGCGGGACGGAGGCGCTGATGTTGGGGAGTTTGATGATGTTGGCCTCGGGCTTGAGCGTGAGGGCGCCGAGTTCGGCGAGGGCGTCATGGGTCTT
Source organism: Opitutaceae bacterium (assembly GCA_031266495.1). The sequence continues at coordinate 716 of JAISAX010000712.1, read as the reverse complement.
TTGCGCGGGGGGGAGCAGGTCGGCAAAGGCGGCGAGGATGCGGCCGGCGAGCGAGATGTCGCGGGTCTCGACGGAGATGCCGGCGTGTTTGGTAAACGCCTGGATGATCGGCAGGAGCGAACAGGTGGCGAGCGCGGGCGCTTCGTCGGGTTTGGTGTAGATGATGACTGGCGTGGTCGTGGTTGCGTCGGGCGTGGTTGCGTCGGGCATGGTGGTGGTGTGTGAGGAGGTCCGGAGTGGGACGGGAGGATGTCTGGAATCGTAAAAAGCCTGCCACCTAATGTCGGCAAGACCGCACGGTCAAAGGCATTCGCGGCGGCATTGCCGAAGGGGGGGGGGGGGGGGATGGGGCCCGGAAGATTAAAAAAACCGGAAAAAGTGTTCGATTCAGGATTTTACCTGACTACCGCGCAGTGCGGAAACCTGTTAGGGTGGAGTTGAACGCACGCCAGCCATCCGCCACATGACCGCCGCCACACACCACACGACAATGCAATTCGCCACCGGGCGGGGAGTGCGTGCGCAGGAAAAAAGGGCGGAAGAGAGCGGAAAAGACGTAAAAAAAGTTGTGAAAATGCTTGACATTGAGGTGATTGGGGTTAACATAATTTCCGCAGCCCGCAGCCCGCAGCCCGCAGCCCGCAGCCCGCAGCCCGCAGCCCGCAGCCCGCAGCCCGCAGCCCGCAGCCCGCAGCCCGCAGCCCGCAGCCCGCAGC
>JAISAX010000671.1 GCA_031266495.1 Opitutaceae bacterium | reverse complement strand
CAATCTCCGCCAGATTGGCGCGGGCCTCATGCTGTATGCGGAAGACCACAAGGGACGGATAACGGGGAGTCGCTACAATGACCCGGGTGACGGCAACAATTACCCGTTATGGTGCTACCGCCTTGGACGCGGCGGCTATATCAGCAAAAGCGATACAAATGGAAACTCGCCCGTTTTCGCCTGTCCGCTCATCCCGAAAAAAGGAACCGGCAGTATGCCAGAAGAAAACAAATACGGAATGCGCGTGTGGGCGCCCGATAACACGCAACCCTCCATTGAAGAGGACCGCCTGCTGCCATTGTCCGCGATTGAAACCCCTTCGGATTTTTTTCTCGTCGCCGACAGCATCAATAACAGCACCAATATTCAATGGTACTGCCTGACGCCCGACGGTTCCACGGTCAAGGGCATCCACCTGCGGCACAACAACAAGGCTAATGCGGTATTTGCCGACGGGCATGTCGCAGCCAAAGACCGCGATTATTTTGCGCAACTCCACACTCGCCAGCTTCACAATGGCTCCACAAACAGAAACAAATCATTCACTATTTACCCCGCCCGATAGCCCCGTGTCTGTGATAAAACCGACTGCCGCCTCCGGAATCGCCAAAACCTGGCCGGTCCAGGTGCGTGTTTCACTGCATGTGTTCATTTGTGATTGAAAATCGAATTCATATAATCTTCCGATAATGAAATCCGGACGTTCTTTTTTTTGTATTGCCTCAGCGGGCAGCGCTTTGGTTTCCACACTTTTCGCGGAATCCGTCACTATCCCCGAATCCTTTTGGAAAGCGCCCGCGCAACCCGATCGTTTTACCACGCTGGCGGCCACATGGGACCACGAAAAAGCCGATGCCGACTTCGCGCTGGACATCCCCCTGGCCGGCGGCTTCGGCGTGGTTTCGGATAAAAACGGAGCCATCGGCCAAGGCATCACCGTCAACCGCGCCGGCGGACATATCCACTATACAGGCAACAGCAACCTGAACCCCGATGTCGCCACCATCAGATTCATGGCAAAAGGCGCATTTTGGGAACCTGGACAAACGATGGCCCTGTTCGCCGTCCGCCGCGAAACTTACAGTATGGAAATTATCAAAAAGGCCAACGAACTGGCTCTTGTCGTTCGCAATTTCAAATACAGACCCGACAAAAAAGAAACCGGCAAAGGAGATTACTGGCGCACCCTCTCCGAAGTCTCCATGCCACTGCCCCCAAACATGGGGGACGCCCGGAACTGGCACTCGGTCATCGCATCATGGGACATCAAAACAGGCCACGGACTGATCGCCCTGGACGGCGCAGGAGAACGTGGCCACCTCGGCTTCCCCAACGATAAACACGGTGCGATCATGTTTTTTCTTGGAGGCTCGGCGCACACCAAATACGCCCGCGATGCTTATAGCATAAAAGGCACCTCCTTCGACGAACTCCACTGCTATAATCAACCATTGGACAATCTGCTGGCCTGGTCGCGCAATCCCCCTCCCCCCCCCCTGCTGCCGAAAGCCGAAACCGGAGCGCGCAACTACTTCCGGACCCTCGCCAGACTCCAGCGCCACGGCGGTTGGCAAAGTGTTTATTCCTGGCCGACCCTCATCGGCAGCGATGCCCAGGGACGTTATCTGGCATCCCGGGATGACGTTATCAGCAACGACAAATCACGCGGCACGGCGCTGGTCGCCGCGTGGTTGCTCTACGGATATGAAATCCTCGGCGACTATCACTACCTGGATCTTGCCCGCAAAAGCGCCGACTTCTACGTGGCCGCCCAAAAACCCGAAGGCGCATGGAACTATAACTACAAAATCAGCATCAACAACGTCACCCACAAGGATCTCCCCGAATACAAACTGCAGGACAGCGTGCAAAGCCACCCGCTCTTCCTGTTGAGCTACATTTACCGCCTCACCGGTGAGAAAAAATATCACGACAGCGCGATACGCAGCGGGGAATTTTATCTGAAAGCCCAAAACCCCGACGGCAGTTGGTCCCATCACTACAACCCCGAACTCCAACGCGGGGAAACCGCGCGCCGTCAGCCCAACGGCGGAGAAATCAATGACATGGCCATGAACGATGCCATCGACGTCATGGTCCTCATGTGGCACACTACAAAAGACCGCCGTTATATCGACGCCATCAAACGCGCCGGAGAATGGCTCCTGCGCGCACAACTGCGCGGCGCAGTCAACGGTTGGGCGCAACAATACGACGACCAGTTGCGCCCCGCATGGGCACGCGAGTTCGAGCCTCCCGCCCTGTCTTGCTCCGCCACTGCGGACGCCTGCCGCGCCCTCGCCGGACTTTATCGTCTCTCTGGTGACGAACGCTTTCGCAACGCCATCATCGAATGCCTCGACTGGTTCGCCAGCCACATTCCGGGGAAGACAATGTATGATTACTACGAAGTCGAAACAGGCCGTCCCGTCCGTGCGCACGAAAATAAAATCTATCACCTCGACGATCTCGTGGAAGACGCAGCTTTTCGGGCATTTTTCCGGGGTGTTCCCGCCCGTTCCGGCAACCCTGTGCCCAACTTCCAGGCCATTCTGGAAATCGCAGTCCACCCGGTCCGGGAAAAACCTCTGGATAAGGAAGGCGCGGAGGCCATGTTGAAACTCACTCAATCACAAGGGAAAATGGCTGCCGACACCCAAAACGGGGCGGGGGTTTGGGTTTATCCAAATTACGGAGATACCATTGCATCCATCGGCGCCGGTTTCATTCCCGGTCAAGGGAGAGCCTTCATGTTGTTGCGTTACATTGATGCGGCTCGCACGGTTCGTGGCGAATTGCCCATGGTTTACCGTGGCGGTTCTTATCCGTATGGAGTCGGCAGTATAAAAAACCTCGCCATGCCAGGTGGCTGGTATGATGTCCCGTGGAATCAATAACGGCTGGTATGCATCCGTAGGTTTTCGCGGTCGAATCAAGTGATCTTTACCGCCAATTGACTTGACTTATTGCCGATAATTTTGGTTTTATTACCGGTAGTCTATCATCCGACTATCCAACCCATAACTTCCGGAAATCAATTCCTATGAAAAACCGCATCACAAAAACACAGCCCGCCCGTTGTATCCTGAATCGCTCGTCGCGGGTTGCCGCGATCATCGCCACCCTCGCCCTCGGCGGCTTCGCCTCCGTTGCCCACGCCCTTTCCATCAGCCAGACGGCGGCGGCTCCCGATACGAACGTAATCATCACCAGCGGCTCCACCACGGCGTCGGAAACTGGCAATGTGCAATACAACCATTCCGTCAACAATGACCGCTTCGGCGGGGTGGCTTTCAGTTTGTCCCAGCCGGCCAATTTGGGCGCGGTGACGGTTCTGGTGCAGGGGTATTCTTACGGCGCCGGCAATAACACTCCCGAGACGACGGCAGCGTTCTCGGTTTCTATCGTAACATTTAATCAGGATATCTCATCTTCGTCCGCACAAACGATTGCTGAATCCGCAGACGCATGGACCAGTCCTCCGCCCGCCCCCGCGCTCTACACAACCGTGTATTCGGAAACGGTGACGATGCCTTCCAGCCTGGAACTCAATAAATTTCTCACGTTCTCCTTCTCGGATCCGGTCGCGCTGGCAGCGGGGACGACCTATGGAATCGTCTTCCACTGGGTCAGCGGTACTGCGACCAACTCGATCAACATCGCAAGTGCAAGCGTCTCCAACCCCTCTCTCCAGAATTTCAGAACGGTTTGGTTAAGAAACAACTCTGCCCACGAGACTGATCCCAATAAAGTGACCCAATACGACACCAGTTTCACCGGACTCACCAACCGTGAAAGTGTGATCATCCTCCAGAGTGCTGCTTCCAATATACCCGAGCCTGCGACCAATGCGGTAATTTCCGGAGTTGTTGCATTGGCCGGAATCGTCGCCTGTCGCTTCTGTCGCTTCCGCCTCCGTTCATCTTGATCGGGGTTGGTTGGGACTGGTTTCAAGTTACCCCCCCTCCTCCCCCCCGTCGCCTGCTTCACCACATCGTGTTTCCCATATAACATTCACTTCCCATGAAAAACCGTGCTTTCACCCTGATCGAATTGCTGACGGTCATCGCCATCATCGGCATCCTTTCCGCGCTTGCGATGGTGGGGATTTCCAAGGCCCGCGAGTCGGCCCAGAAAGTAAAATGTATCAGCAACCTGCGCCAGATCGGCGTTGCGCTGCAATCATTCGCCGCCGACCACAAACAGCAAATTCCTGGACGCCAATATAAAGCCGAATTCAAAAGCGATGGTATCAGCCCGACCTATACGCACTGGTACCGGCGACTCGGACGCGAGGGCTACGTCAGCAAAGGAAATCAATACGGCGATTCGGATATCTTTTTTTGTCCTTCCATTTCCCCTACACGCTTGAGCGACCTCGACGTGACGACCTACGACGTCATGAACGGTCGATACGGGATGCGAATGTGGTGCCCGGAGGATGACGACGAGGCGTACATCAAGGCGAAGGACGGCGACGCGCTGCTGCCTCTGTCGGCAATCGAGTCGCCGTCCGGTTTCTTTCTCGTGGCGGATTCATATCGCAACCTCGCGGGGCAGGAGCCGATGCAGGGCTATTGCATCGGGCAAGGCGATGACCAGTGGCGCGTCGGCCTGCGTCATGGCAATCGCGCCCACGCCGTCTTTGCCGACGCGCACGTCGCCGCCAAGGATCGCGAGTATTTTGAAACGCTGCACACTCGCCAGCGAAACGCGCATTCCAGTGTAGTGGCCAAGGCATTCAAAGTCTGGCCGGAATAGGTTGTCTCAAAACAGTAAAAAAATATGAATCCGGATACATCCCGATTGTTCATCCTTCTTGCCGCGACTGCGACGGCGACCGCAACAGCGGTCATGGCTGAGCCTGTTTCCCTTCCTGAAAATTTCTGGCGCACGCCCGCGGAAGGCGGACGTTTTGTCACACTCGCCGCCGGCTGGAATGCCGTCGCCGATTTCACCGACGAGGAAAAAACCCGCAGCAGCAACGGCATCAACGACCGTTTCAACAACACCCGTTTTTCCGCGGACTTCGCGCTCGGCGCTCCCCTTGCCGGCGGCTACGGAATCGCTCCGCTGAAAGACGGCGCGAACCGGCAGGGCATCGTCACGACCGAATCCGGCGGGCACCTGCACTTCATCGGCAACAGCAACCTGAACCCCGACGCGGCGACAGTGCGGTTCATGGCGAAAGGGAAATTCTGGGAACGCGGGCAATTGATGACGCTGTTCTCCGCGCGCCGCGAAACATTCAGCATCGAGATCGTCAAAAAAGCGGACGCGCTCGCCCTGATCATCCGCAAATTCAAAAGCCCCGATTCGCGGGAAAAAAAACTCGGCGCGTACTGGAGCACGATTTCGGAGATCGCCCTGCCGTTGCCGGAACACCTTGAGGCGCAGGCATGGCATTCCGTCGTCGCCTCGTGGGACGCGAAAGCGGGCGCCGGCCTGGTCGCGCTCGACGGCGCGGGCGAACGCGGACCGCTGACATTCCCCTCCGACAAACGCGGGACGCTGGTGATCTTTCTCGGCGGCGCGGCCAAAACCGGCGCGTATTCGTATTCGCAAGACGGAAACAGCCTCAAGGGAAGCGCGTTCGACGAACTGCAAATCTGCAACCGTCCTCTGGAGGACCTGCTGACGTTTGCGAAGCTCCCCCCTCCCCCCCCCCTGCTGGTGAAAGCCGAGCAAGGTGCGCGCATGTATTTTGCGACGCTGGAAAAGCTGCAACGCTTCGGCGGCTGGCAGAACGTTTATGCGTGGCCCACGCTGCTCGGCAGCGACGCGCAGGGACGCGCCCTGATCTCCCCTGACAACATCATCAGCAACGACAAATCGCGTGGCACCGCGCTCATCGCCGCCTGCCTCCTCTACGGCTACGAAATCCTCAACGACCCTCACTACCTCGACCTCGCCCGCAAGACCGCCGATTTTTACCTCGCCGCGCAAAGTCCCGAAGGCGCGTGGATCTACATTTACGAGATCGGCGTCAATCGCGTCGCTCCGCACGAGAAGGCCGAATACAAATTCCAGGACAGCGTGCAGAGCCACCCGCTCTACCTGCTATGCTACATTCACCGGCTGACGGGCGAAAAAAAGTATCTCGACGCGGCGATGCGCGCCGGGGAATTTTATCTGGGCGCGCAAAACCCTGACGGAAGCTGGTCGCACCATTACGACATGAAGGCGAAGTGCGGGCGCACCGCCCGCGGCCTGCCCGACGGCGGCGAGATCAACGACCTCGCGATGAACGACGCCATCGACGTCATGACCCTCCTGTGGCATCTCACCAGGGATCGCCGCTACATTGACGCCATGAAACGCGCCGGCGACTGGCTGCTGAAGGCGCAACTGCGCGGTGCGGTCAACGGCTGCTGGGCGCAGCAATACGACAACCGGACTCGCCCCGTCTGGGCGCGCGAATTCGAGCCGCCCGCCATGTCGCGCACCGCCACCGCCGACGCCTGCGAGGCGCTCGCCGCGTTGTATCGACTCTCCGGAGACAAACGCTACCGCGACGCCATCGCCGCGTGCCGCGACTGGTTCGCCCAAAACACCAGGGACGGCAAAATGTTCGATTACTACGAAGTGGAGACCGGGCGTCCCGTCATTGCGCACCAGGACAAGGTTTACCATCTGGACGACAAGGCGGAGGCGAAGGCGTATGCCGCGTTTTTCCGGGGCGTGCCCGCTCGCTCCGATTGGCAGGTCCCCGACATTGATGGTATTTTGAGGACGGCGGCGGTTTATCCGGTCATTGAAAAACCGCTCGACGCGGCGGGCGCGGCGGCGATGTTGCAACTGACGCAAGCGCACGGGAAGTTGGCGGCGGACACGCAGAACGAGGCGGGCATGTGGGTATTCCCGAAAATCGCCGGTTCCATCGATTCCATTGGCGCAGCCTTCATTCCGGGGCACGCCCGTGCGCTCATGTTGTTGCGTTATATTGATGCGGCCCGCACGGTGCGCGGCGAGTTGCCCCTGGTTTACCGTGGCGGCGCCTGGCCGCATGGGGTCGGCAGTGTGAAGAATCTGGCCCTCCCGAACGGTTGGTATGAGCTCCCGTGGAACGCGGAATAATAATATCACAACGCATGGAATCGCCATCACCTTTGATGGTGAAAATGCTCGAAGCGCTCGCGCCACACTCTCATCAGCGGGTGCCAGTTCATGCGGTCAGCCATGCGCAATGCCAAGTGCCTCGGGAGAGTCAGTTGCCGGGTATTCGTTTGTAAAAATGCGTTCCTCGATTTTCAGAACGCGTTCCGCGAGCAATGGCGAGAGCTGCGTGCAAGTCAGGATGCCTCGGGTTGTTTCGATGCAACGGGTGGCATCGTTTGGGGGTGTCGTGTTTTGAGCCATGCGATATCCACGGGTTCTTTTTCAAAGGCCATTGAGTCCGCCACCTGGGCCGGGATACGTTGCCAGCAAATGCGACGCCGTTCCTCTTCGGGTAACGCTCTCCAGGTGGCAATGGTCTCGGCAACGTTCATACCCGCGCATGGTATGCAAATGGGCGCCCCGTGCAACCCGCTTTTGTCGTCGCATCCAAAACGGGAATACCTTGAGTGGGTCGGAGTGAACAAGGTTTGGGCCTTGCACGTTCTTTGCGTGGGAGACGGCGTTCATGTTATTGCGTTATATTGATGCGGCCCGCACGGTGCGCGGCGAGTTGCCCCCGGTTTACCGTGGCGGCTCCTGGCCGCATGGGGTCGGCGACAACTAAACTACGGCGTGGTGATCGGCATGGTGAATGAGTGTGTGTGGGGGGGGGGGGACTCAGCAGAATTCACGAACGGAATGCCACGTCGGGATGTGCTGACAGAAAACCGGAGTCGAATGTCGCCACACGACATCCTTTTCGCCTCGCCAGTGTTGCCAGCCATGCGTCCGTGATCTGGCCACCTCCGGTCAGCCCGACGCAAGGAACCTCGATGTAGGAAAAACCGGCGTCAAAAAAGACATGACGGGGCCAGACACGAAAGCGACGCAACGCTTCCCATGCATTGGATAGCGTTTTGTTTTTCTCATGGCGCAGATAGAGCCGGAGAAAAGTTCCCTCGGTTACGGAGCATGTTGCCAGAAACACGTCAGGATTTTCATCCGCCCATTGGGTTACGCGGGCGTGTTCTTTTGCCGTGTCGAGAAGCAATGCGACAAACACGTTCCCGTCCAAAAGGACGGTTTCGTTTTTCAAGCTCATGCGCGGCTACTCGTTCGGAATCTCCATGACGGAAAAACGGCGTGTCCCGCGCAGGACCGGAAGGCCGTTCTTGGGGTTGATATAAATGCCGGGGAAGCCTGGCACTTTTTTTGCGCCTTTGGGCATGGGCGTGATGTAACCGTTGTTGTCGCTGGCGGGATTCCGAAGCTTGCGGGAACGAGAGTTTTTTCGCGTTTTGAGCATGCCATAAAACATCTCGTGGCCGTGTATTTTTGCAAGTCTCCCGAATTTTCCTGCTGACGGCAGGGCGTATTCCAAAAACCGGACAGGCATTACGCCGCGGAGACCGGCATGGTGGAGCCGCGCACGACGAGTTTTCCGGGGACGGTGACAACGAGATTCTTGCCCCTGATGTCGAGCGGACGCGAGAGCAGCAACTCCGCCGCCAGTTTGCCCATCATGTTCCAGTCGGGCGCGTAGGTGGTGACTTTGAGCGTGTGGTCCTGGGCCAGAAGATTGTCGAACGCCACCATGCTGCACTCCTCGGGCAACCTCCACCCGCGCGCGAACATCTGGTTCTGGAGCGTGTACGCCATGCTGTCGTTGGTGCACACCACCGCCGTGAAGCGGCGCAGCAAATCATCGGGCACCTCCCTGGCCACTGGCGTGAAATACACCTCGGACCTCAGGCTGGCCCGATGCATGGCCACGACGTAGCCATCGGCGCGCTCGCGGAAAATCCGCGTGCGTGAATCCGCGCTGCCCACGAGCAGGATTTTTTTGTGGCCCAACCCGACCAGATATTCCGTCGCCTCGCGCATGCCGCCCGCGTTGTCCGCCACGATGCGCGGCAGGCCCTCGCACTCGATAAAACTGCTGACCGCCAGCGCCGGCATGTCGCCGAGCAGACGGATGGCCTCCGGCGTGTAGCGTCCGAACAAAAACACGCCGCCCACGGTCTGGTTTTTGACGACCAGGGGAATATCTCCGAGTAGTTGATTTTCAACTACTGTCTCGACCTCATGGAGCTGGCATTCGCGTTGCAGTCCGCGAAAAATGTTCCGTATCACGTCCGACCTGAGCAGGTCGGTGTGAGGGCTTCCGTAGAGCAGTATGCCCACGCGGCGCGGTATGCCGTTGGAGTGCAGGGAGGGGTTGCTGTCGGCGATGGCCGGATGGGGGGCGCCGAGGCGGGGCGGGGGTTTTACGTAGCCGAGTTCCCGGGCTTTCCGGAGAATGCGTTCTTTGGTGTTTTCGGCGAGATCCGGGTGGTCGCGCAACGCCCGGGAAACCGTGATGACGGAGATATTCAGGGCATCGGCGATCTGTCGTTGGCTGATTTGCATGTTGATTACCGGTAATCGAAAAAGACCAGGCTTCAATCAAATTTCAGAAGATTGCTGATATTATCTGTTCCTGATTTGCTTCAGGCAGAATCCCATTTTAAATTTTATTTTAACTTGCTAACAATAAACATATTAAAAATTTTTGCATTTTCCGGAAATATGGATTGACAGACTGCCGGTAATGACCGATCAATACCGGCACACAAATCAACCCAATGAACCCCGGATATGTATTTTCCCTCATGAAACCATACTTGCGGCGCGAGCCTGAACCTGCGCCAGCCCGCGCCTTCACGCTGATCGAGCTGCTCACGGTTGTATCGATAATCGGGATACTGGCGGGGATCATGATTCCCGTTGTCGGCAAAGTCCGGGAATCGGCGAACGCGGCGACGTGCAAATCCAACCTCCGCCAACTCGCCACCGCCGCGCTCCTCTACGCACAGGACAACCGCGGGTATTTCCCCAGCAAACGCCTTTACCAGCCATCCACCGCCAGCGAGCCGGGCGTGCGCGATTACATCGGCGCAAAGCAGTCGAAAATCTTGACCTGCCCGACCCTCGCGCGGCAATTCGCAATCAAGGAAACCATCATCACGAGCGAGGGCGAGCACACCTACGGCGTCAATGCGGGCGTCGTCCCCGAATACGAGAACAACCTCGTCAAATCGCCGCAAAGCCGCGCGCAAATCCTCTGCAAGATTGACGCTGTCACGCAGCCCTCGCGCACCCTCTTCATCCTCGACGGCTCGTGGAACGCATCGGGGCAATACTTCGACAACTCCATCTCGCCTTTTCACGGCAGCAACGCGTTCCACACGTATTTCGACAACCTCACATACCCTCACAAAAACCATGAAAACGTCGCCTTCGTTGACGCCCACATCGAGCA
>JAISAX010000656.1 GCA_031266495.1 Opitutaceae bacterium | reverse complement strand
AAAACGGGGCGGGGGGTTTTGAAGAAAAAGGCAGATACGCTCTGCCGTCGTGGTGCGGCGCGGTAAACCCCGTCCCCCCCCCCCCCCCCCACGCCACCGCCACCGCTCCTGCTTTGGTGGTTTTTAACACGCGCCCGTCCGCGCCGGTGACTTTTTCGAGCGGCAGATTTTCGGGAAATATAAAATGTGCGATGGCGGCTTTTTCATTCACCGGATGATATAAGACGGCGATGGATTTGCCGGTTTGCGGGTTTTCAAAGACGCGGGCGCGGCGGGCATTCGTGCCGCGCAAGTCGCCAATATAGTCAAAATGGGCGAGCGTTTTTGCGGCGGTCGCCCAGGACGCCATCGTGCGCATCGGCGTCATGCTGGCGTCTGTCATTCCGTAGCCATTGCCGTCGCCACCCTCGTTATACCACTTGTAGGTAAAGGCGAAATTTTTCTCGATGCCGAGCGCCTTGTATTCGGTCGCCTTGGCGGCGAGTTCGGACGCGCTGTCAATATCGCCCGCAGATGCCGAACGCCTCATGCCCTTTTGATAAAGCCACGGAAAGCCCATTTCGGTAATCCAGACGGGAATGCCCGCGCGCTCGGGATTCATTTGCGCAGCCAGTTTGCGCCAGGCGAGGACGGGGGTTTGAAGCAATCCGGCGCGCCGGTACGTGTGCCAACTGACGACGTCGCTGCTGTCGAGCAAACCGTTTTCGATATAACCGCGCTGCATCACGCTGCCCGCGTGCAACGCCATAAACACGCCGCCGACAATCCGCGTCTCCAGTCCCGCCTCGCGCAGTTTTGAAGAGACCGCTTTCGTAAAACTCATTATCTGATCGGCGGGAAAATTTTTGCCGAATGCCACATAGTCCGGCTCGTTCCACACCTCCAGCGCCTGCAACGTTGGCTGGTAATTTTTGACGATTTTCAACCAGTCCTCCGCCGCCGTTTCAAGTTGCATGGGATAGGGGTTGTTGCGGTGGCTTTGGGATTCAGGGTCGGCAACGCGCAGCCACGCGGGCGTGTCGTGAAACGTATCCAGCGTTTTGATGCCCATTTCCGAAGCGACGCGGCGATAAGCCGTGTGGCTGATCGTGTTAAAATCGAGCGGCGCATCTTTCGCCGGATGCAATGCCCTCCACCGGAAACGGTCACGATTCCATGCGATTCCACTCTGTTGAAAAATCGTGAGATGGGAACGGAAGCGCTCCTCCGAGCCGGCATTTGCGGGCGCCCACGAAAACGAACCATCCAGACCGAAAAATTCGTCGGGTTGCGCGGGCGGTTTCGCGCCATAAAGCAGGCCGATCTTTTGTTGTAGTCCGGGGAAAACAATTTCCACAAACGCGCCGTTTTCGACAACGGCGGCGGGGGGGGGGGGGAGGGTGATGGTCTGTGTGGCGGCATCCCTTTGCGCAATGCCGCTGGCAAGCGCGTTGCCTTGATAATCCGCGTACGTGTAGGCAAATAACGAAGGCGTTCCCAAGGCGGATTTCAGGTCATTCGCGTCTTTTGCGCCGAGCACGAGCCGGATCGGGCGGGCATCGCCCACAATCCGGAAAAGGTCGTCGGGACGCACCGGGCGCGCCGTCACGGCGGGCGCGGCGGCGGGTGCGGCAGGTGCGGCAGGTGCGGGCGCGGCAACGAGGGAACTCGCCGCAAGTATCGCAACCGCGGCGAGCACAACGAATACACAGGGTGTTTTGGAAAAAGTGCGTATGGACAACATGTGGATAACGGAAAATGGCATCTTGTTTGTTAACATAAGGAGTCCTCTAATTATCAATATTCCAGCCCCAGAAAACATCGTGGCGCGGCTGGCCGGGGACGACGGTCTTGAGGTCCACGAACGCCACGTGACCATCGACAAAGGCGTAAATATTCCAGCCGGTTTTATTGTGATTTCCCTTGCTGGCAGGATTCACACTGTCTCCGGCAGCCCAATTCGAATGGAAAGAATGAGCACTATCAATCGGATAAGCCCATTGTGTGGCCGTTGTTGTCTCGGATCCGGTAGGATGGATACACGCAACCATCGCGGCCTGGCTTGGTTCCTTGATGTCATCCAGCCGGCGGTTTTTTTCACTTTTGCTTGTATCAAAAATGGGAGGCGGAGTGAGTGTTCTGGTGACGGGAAAATAGGTAAGCGGCACTTCTTTGGGCACCGTCGTCCGCTTCAGCGGAAGCGCCGGGCACACAAACAGGCGCTGGTCTATCGGCAAATACTTGTCCGCAATGCAAAGCGAAAAAATATTGCCCGCGTAACGTTTGATCACACTGCTGCTGTTGTTTTGCTGGACTGCCGGGAAATGGTTTTTGTTGTCGTTAGCAAAGAGAAGCAGGCCCATTGCGAGTTGGCGCAGATTGGCGCGGCATTGCGCCGCCTTCGCCGTCTCGCGGACTTTTCCGACGGTCGGAATAATAATCGCCGCCAGAATGCCAATAATGACAATCACAACGAGCAATTCGACAAGTGTAAACGCGGTGTTTTTGGCTGGTTTCATAATATTATAGGGGAGGGGGGGGGAGGATTTTGCCCGGATCGCAATCGAGGACATCCGGGCGTCATCGTGTTTCTGGTATTTGGCGTTTCGCATTGTGACGTTTGCGCCAGGCAGCCACGCCAACAGCGATTGCGCCGAAAACGCCGGGCAGTGCGGCGACGGTCGCGGGTTCGGGGATGCTGCCCAGTTGCAGATAAACCGTATTGAAGTTGCTGACGAACGATGCGCTTTGACCGTCGGCGAGCATCAGGCCGTTTACGCTCCACGTGCTCAAATTGGCCGCGCCGGACAGTGTGCCCGTGTAGCTGAAGAGCGTATAGGAACCATCGGCGAGCGTGCCACTGGTGAGTAGTGCGGTGAGCGTTACCGAAGAGCCGAGAGAGAGGTCGCCGTTGACCTGCAAAAGGTCGCCACCGCCGCCCGGCGCGAGGTTGAAGGCGAGCACGGCTCCGTCTTCGAGCGTGACGGTGTTGTTGACAGTCAACGTGCCCGCCGTCGAAACACCCGATGCATCAAGGTCGCCTGGCGAGAGCGTCGCGCCGCTCTCCACGGTGACCGTGCCCGCGATGTGGCCCGTGCCTCCAAGTGCGCCACCCGCGTTGACTTGCACCTCGCCCGAGCCGGTTGCGGACGCAGTGGAGAGCGTGTTGCTGGCAAGCAACGTGCCCTCGTCAATCGTCGTGCCACCCGCGTAAATATTGAGGTTGCCAGTCAGTTTTTGCACACCCGCGCCGCTTTTGATGACGCTCAATGAGGTCGTGCCTTCACCCGGGGCAGCCTCGTTGCCGTGCGCGATTTTTCCGCTATAATCATAACTTTGCTCCGCGGCGGTATTGATTGTCAATATGCCATGCAGACTTTTCCCTGCCACGACCGCTGAGCCGCTGACCTGCACGCTTCCATAACCGTTCTCGCTGGTGAGTCCCGAGACGCTGACCGTCCGGACAATGTCATCACCTCCGACTACAGTAGTAGCCAACATAAGTCCGGAATTTTCGTGCGTCATCAGCACTTCGCCCAATGAAACCGTGCCAATAGCGTTGATAAATCTCAAAGAGCCGTTGGCGACAAGCGTCGTCCCGTTAACGATTACATTGTTCACTCCCTTCGCGTTATAGCCAAAATAGACCAGTACCGGGCTGGCTGACGTCGAGGATAACGAAATGTTTCCGAATGAAAACGAGGGAGTATAGCCGCTTTCGCCTCGAAAATACAAGGTGCGCTCCGCCGACTTTGTCGAATGCACGTAAAGCGTTCCGGCAACAGTAAGCGAACTGGTCGCCGTCCCCCCATAAAATTCCTCATTGCCAGAGGCCACCGAGGTATCAATATACAGGTTGTTCATTGTATTGGCACCAAATGCGAGGCCCTTGGCAAGCGAGGTGGATGTGTGATGGTTGTCGGATTGCCAGTTGTAATAAAAATTGTCGATTGTGTTATCGAACGGTGGCGTCACCCGTCCTCCCGAGGGCGCGCCATCAATGTATTGGCTCCATCTTGTCCCGCTCCCCCAATTCACCCAGAGTGTGCTGTCGTTATAGTCGTAATCGGCGGCATGGACCTGGTTCGGGATGAACGCCAAGGCGAACGCGAGCACAAGTGCGAGGACACCAAAAGTCGCCAGCGCGGAGGGCCGGCACGCATGTATGTTTGCTGAAGTATTATTCATGGCTCGGGGAGTATGCCTGTAACCGTCACCGCAGGCCATGTGCTATCCTGCCAAACACATTCTGTTTTCTGTCACCTCCCTCCCCCCCCCCCCTCGCACTGTCTCCGCGCTGTCTCTTTGTCTGCCGGAGTGCAGGAGGGAATCCTGCCCTTGTCTGTCTTGCGGAACGTTCCTTTCTACTCGCGATGAATAACTTATGCCACGCACGCCGGTTCACCGACGTTTTCAGTGGAAACAGTGGAGAGAGGGGGGGGGGGAGGGAGAATGTGAAGGAGTGTGGCGCGGGAGCGCCAATGGCCAATACCATCCCTTCTCTGTTTCCTCCGAAAACGTCGATGAACCCACACGCCGAAGGTGGGGCACAGCGTAACTTCAGTTTCTGACAAAATCTGATCGTTTCTGACAACAGAATGCGGTTCTGTTGTCAGAAACTCAACCTCTGTCACAGGAAGAAGTTATGGGAAGAGGGCGGGCAATTTGTATCGACGTCCGACTCTGTTTTGCTGTCTTGCGTCAGTTTTCTGATGAGATCCACCTCGTTTTTGCGGTAAGGTTTCCCGTCGGGGCGGAAAATGTCGTGGAACCACAGTCCGGGCTCACGCTCGCAGGGCATCTGCCACGAATCCCACGGATAGCTGGTTTGCGAACGTCCCGCCACCGAGCCCCAATTCCACGCGGCGATGCGGTTTTGTCCAAAATACGGAAGGATCTTTTCGAACGTGCTGCCAACGGGACGCGCCATGTATTCGGTACACCACAACGGGCGACGGAAGCGTTTCAAATGCTTCACCTTTTCGCGCGTTCCGGACAAGGGTTGATAGCAGTGAAA
>JAISAX010000568.1 GCA_031266495.1 Opitutaceae bacterium | reverse complement strand
ACCTGAAAGCAGCCTTCCCCGACATGAAGGGGTTCTCAGGCAGCAACCTCAAATACATGCGCTATTTCGCCGAGCATTGCCCCGGCGTCCAATTTGGTCAGCAGCCTGCTGACCAATTGCCCTGGTTCCACAAAACCTGCTGAGCATCGGGCAAATCGAGGCCGAATTGGCCGGGGAAACCTTTCCTGCGTAACTGATGTTACACAGCGGAGGTTTTTTTCTGTCGAGCCGAGCCGGTCCGGGGAGTGCACGCGTCTCGCGTGCTGTGTCCGGCGTCTCGCCGGACACGGTTCGGGTCGGTTCGACTTAAGTCGATTCAAGTCGATTTAAATCGAGACCTGTCGAAGTCTGTCGGACCGTCAGCAAAGGCTTGGGCGAGACGCATGCGCTCCCCGGACCGGCTGCCTGCGTAACTTCAGTTCGTAACATCACTTCGTAAATGAAGTTGTAAACGTTTTTGAAAATGAATCTATTGCCGGGCAATGAAATCGTCCGAATCAATCAATACCGCCTGTGCCGGTCCGGAGTGGAAGTCTGTGACCGGCGTTGCCGGACAGGAAGAGGGAGGCAGGGGGCGCACCGGGAGTTCGCCCTTCGGCATCACGCAACTGGCCGAGGTGCTGGGAATCAGTGTCGGCACGATCTCGCGGGCGCTCAACAACCGCTATGGCGTCAATCCGAAGACGAAGACGCGGGTGATCGAGGCGGCGCGGCGTTACGGATACGTGCCCAATGGCGCGGCGCGTCAGTTGAAGGCGCGGCCGTCTCTGGTGGCGGGGCTTTTTTTCGCGCCGTATTACGGGCCGGCCGGCGAAATCAACCCGGCGGCGCTCGGCATCATCGAAGAGTTGCGCGTCTTCATGCGGAGCCAGGGGATGGAGTTGCAGGTGCTGCACTACCGGGGCGATGACGAGGAACTGAAAATGCAGGCCAAAACGGTCAACGTGGGCGTGTTTTTCGGACACTTCGAGGAGGCGTCGTTCGCCGCCGCGGACGCGGTGGGGCTGCCGTCGATCCTGTATTCGAAACGGTCGGCATGCGCCTCGCAGGTGTGCGTGCTTCCGGATACACGGCACTGCGGGTGCGCGGCCGTGCAGTACCTCGCCGCGCTCGGACACGAACGCATCGCGCTGGTCACGGGGCCGCGGGTCGAGACGCCGTTCCAGGGTTATCGCGAGGGGTTTGTCGAAGGGATGGCGGAGTTCCGCATTCCGCTGCGCGAGGCGTGGGTGATCGAGTTGCCCGAGGCGCAGTGCAACCGCGACGGGGCGGCGGCGGCGTTGCTGCCGTTGCTGAAAAAGCGGCGGGCAACGGAGCGGCCGACCGCGATGGTGTTCTCGTCCGACTGGCTGGCGCTCGGCGGTCGCAAGGCCGCGCGCGAGGCGGGCCTGCGCGTGCCGGACGACGTGAGCCTGATCGGCTACGACAATCTGCCGCTGAGCGCGGAACTGGACCCGCCGTTGACGACGTTCGACATCCACCTGCCCGATCTCGTGCAGACCATCACGCGGCTGGCCTCGCAGCTCGGGGCGCCGCAAAATCGCGGCGTGCCGCCCGAACAGCACGAGATCTTCATCATGCCGGATCTGATCAAGCGGGGATCCTGCGTGTCGTTGCGGCCGTCGCTGTGATTTGCAGATCCCCTGAGTGATGTTACGTGAATCGACGCGAAGCCGGGTATCGGCGGGTATCGGCGGGGACGACAGGGACGACGACGGGGGGGGGGGGGGGGGGGGGGCCGACGGCCGGTTTGGGGGTTTTTGGGGACCTGAACGGTTGTTACCCGGATCGACTGTAGGGGCGTCGCTTGCGACGCCCGCGCCAGGCGGAGAGAATTGGCGAATCTCCCGTTGTGATCAGGTCCTCGCGGGCTTCGCAAGCGAAGCCCCTACCTTCGGCCTACCTCCGGCCTGCGTAACATCAGTGAGCAAGAAGCGGCTTCAGTTGTCGCCATGGATGCGGTCGCGGTAGGCGGTGGGGGCTTCGCCGGCGATCTTGCGAAAGACGCGGTTGAACTGCGACAACGACTGGAATCCGGCCTCGAACGCCGCCTCGCTGATCCGCTTGTGCGGGTTGAGCAGCAGGTTCTTGACTTTCTCCACGCGCACCCGGGCCAGGTAGTCGGTAAACGTCATGCCGGTGGCCTTCTTGAACATCTTGCAAAAATAGAACGCGCTCATGTTCACGGCCCGGGCCACCTCGTCGAGCGAGAGGTCGTCGGTGTGGTTGTCGGCGATGAAGGCGCGGGCGCGGGCGATGGTGGGCGATTCGGCGTTTTCCTCGCGCACGGCAAGCTGGTTGCTCAGGGTGGAGAGGTGCTGCGCGAAAATCATCAGCAGCCGGAGGATCGAATCATACTGCTTGCGGGTGACGACCCGCGTCTGGAAGTAAGCCTCCTGCAGGCTCTTGAGATCGACATCGGTGCCCCATTTGAGAAGCTGGCGGGTGGTTTTGGCGAACTGTTCCTCGTCGGGTTTGTGAAGCAGGATCTGGCCGGTCTGGAGGAAGGCCACGAGGTTTTCCCCCACACGGATCGGCACGGCCGAGTCGCACAGGCCGGCAAAACATTTCAGGGTTTTTGGCTCCATCTGCGCCTCTTCCTCGACCTTGCGCTGGAGCTGCAAACAGGCGGCGCAGGTATGATTGGTAGTCGCCATGAGAGCGCAGAACGGATTCTCGTTCGGATCTCCATGATGCGGCAGGTCAAAGGCTTCGATGGGGCGAAGATTGATGGGCAGGCCGGTCGTGTCCCGAAACGCCTGTTCGTAATCGCGGTAAATCTGCGACCGTTTGAGCTGCTCGGCGAGCTCCCTGCTGCGTTTGGCGGGCGTATCCGATGACGACATAAAGGATATATCCTCGTTTTTTGCCCAAAAATCGGCAACAAAATCTGCACGATGGAAGGCAAATGACACGCCATCTGATAGCCTTCCCGGTGGAATCCTTATACCCGCTGCCACATGAAAATTGCTGTTTTTAGCGCAAAATCTTATGATCGCCGCTTTTTTGACGCGGCCAATGTCCGGCATCGTCACCGGTTGACCTACTTCGAGGCGCGTCTTACGCGCGACGCCGTGCCGCTCGCGCACGGTTTTGATGCGATCTGCGTGTTTGTCCACGATCGGCTCGATGCCGACGTGCTGGCCCGGCTGGGCGAAGCGGGCATCGGGCTCGTGCTGTTGCGTTCGGCCGGTTACAGTCACGTCGATCTGCGCGCGGCGGCCCGGCTCGGCATGGTGGTGACGCATGCCGCCGCCTACTCGCCGCACGCGGTGGCCGAGCACGCGGTGGCCCTGATGCTGGCGCTCAACCGGCGCATCCCCCACTCGTACATCCGGGTGCGCGAGGGAAATTTTTCCATCGAGGGGCTGCTCGGTTTCGACATGCATGGCAAGACGGCGGCGATCATCGGCGCGGGCAGCATCGGCGCGATTGCCGGCCGCATCCTGCAGGGGTTCGGCTGCCGGGTGCTCGCGCACGATCCCTCGCCTTCCGCGGAAGCGGCGGAGTCGGATTTCACGTTCGGTTCGCTGGAGGAGGTGATTTCGGAGGCGGATATCATTTCGCTACATTGTCCGCTGGTGCCCGCGACGCGCCACCTCATCAGCCGGGTCACGCTGCCCTGGTGCAAGCGCGGTACGATGCTGATCAACACCAGCCGCGGCGGACTGATGGACCTGCCGGTGGTGACCGAGGCGCTGGAAAACGGCTGTCTCGGCTCGCTCGGCCTTGATGTTTACGAGGACGAGGCGGGCGTGCTTTTCGAGGATCATTCGCGGCAGGATTCCGGGGACGATGTGTTTTCGCGGCTGGTGGCGATGCCCAACGTCATCGTCACGGGCCATCAGGGCTTTTTCACACAGGAAGCGATGGAGGCGATCGCGGCGAGCACGCTGTCCAGCGCCACGGCGTTTGCCTGCGGTGAATCATGCCCGCACGCGCTCGCGCCGACAGTTCCCGCGCGCGGCGGCAGCCACCCGGCGACGGCGTGAACGGGGAGCCCGGCTTCGTCGCGAAGCCGCACCGGAGGGGGGGGGAGGGGGGAGACGGCACGCGCCGGGCCGGTCGCCCGGTGTCACCCTCCCGGAGTTGCGCCTGCGTCCGAACCGGCATTCACTCCCGGCCATGCTGTCGCTGCAAACCGCCGTGCCTCCCGCCGTGCCTCCCGCCACCGCTTCCGTCACGCCTGCCGGTGCAGGACAACCCGCGCCCGCTCCGCTCGATGTGCTCGACTGGGGCCGCACCCGCTACGAAGCCGCCTGGCGCGCGCAGGATGCACTCGTGGCCCGCCGCATTGCCGGCGAAGCGCCGGACACGCTTGTGTTCACCGAGCACGAACCCGTTTACACGATCGGCCTGCGCAGCGGAGCCGAACAACACCTCGTCTGGCAGGAAGCGGCTCTCGCCGCCGAAGGCATCGAGGTCGTCAAGACCAACCGCGGCGGCGACATCACCTACCACGGTCCCGGCCAGATCGTCGGGTATCCGATTGTCAGCCTTGCGCCGCGCAAGGACCTGCACGCCTGGCTGCGTTTCCTTGAGGAAGTCTTGATGAACAGCGTCGGCGCGCTCGGTCTCGTGGCCAGCCGTCGCGAAGGGAAAACGGGCATCTGGATCGGTTCGCGCAAGATCGCCGCCATCGGCGTGGCGGTGAAACGCTGGGTCGCGTACCACGGTTTCGCGCTCAACGTGAACACCCGCCTGCAACACTTCGGCGGCATCGTCCCCTGCGGCATCTCCGCGACCGACGGCACTGTCACGTCCCTGCAAGCCGAACTCGGCCGCGAACACGACATGGACGAGGTCAAAAAGCTCCTCGCCGGCGAATTCGCCGCCCTCTGGCCCCGGTACCTCGGTGGCGGTGGCGGCGGCGGTGGCGGCTGATTTTCCTGCCCGGGCCGGAGAAAGCCCACGAAACACACGAAAGAACACGAAAAAAAAGGCAGAAATCCGATGGTTTGTTTTTCGTGTCCTTTCGTGTGTTTCGTGGGCACCTCTTCGGTAAATCGTTGGTTGCGGCTCCGCCGCTCCAGATGTTTCGTGTGTTTCGCGGGTCGCCCTTTTGTTTTTTGTCCGGTTTTTTGCTCCGGTGGCTGTTATCCGGACAGCCACGAAACCCATGCCGGACGACGCCGCTCTCCTTTGCCGTTACGCCGAAACCCGTGCCGAAGACGCTTTCGCCGAACTCGTGCGTCGTCATCTCGCGTTTGTTTACTCGGCAGCGCTGCGTCGCACCGGAGGCGACGTCCACCGCGCCGAGGACGTCACGCAGATCGTCTTTACCGACCTCGCGCGCAAGGCCCGTGCGCTTTCCCGCCACCCGACGCTGGCCGGCTGGCTGCACACCAGCACGCGCTACGCAGCCGCCTCGGTGACGCGCAGCGAATCCCGCCGACAACACCGCGAACAGGAAGCCAGCGCCATGGCCGACAACGACCCTGCAACCACGCCGCATACCCTGCACCCCGCTATCGCCGACTCCGCCAGCGCCACCGATGCCGACTGGCGGCAACTCCGCCCCGTGATCGACGCGACGCTCGACCGCCTCGATGCCCGCGACCGCGAGATCATTCTCTTGCGCTTTTTCGGGAATCATACCTTCGCCGCCATCGGTGAAAAACTTCGCCTCACCGACGACGCCGTCCGCAAGCGCGCCGATCGCGCTCTCGAAAAACTCCGCCGCCACCTCGCCCGCCGTGGCATCAGCTCGACGGCCGGCGCGCTCGGACTGGCGTTCACCGCGCACGCGACGGTCGCCACGCCCGCCAGCCTGGCTGCCGGCGCCACGAACGCCGCCCTCGCTGCAACCGCAACCGTTGCCACCACCGCCACGACTGCCGCCACCCTCGTCCCGCTCGCCCTCATGACCCATCTCAAGACCGGCGCGCTCGGCCTCGCCCTTGCGGCCGCCGTCACCACGGCCGGCTCGGCCACGCTGGCCATCGTCGTTTCGCGGCAAAATCACGAAGTCGCCATGATGGACGGTCAATCGCATGTCTTGGAACAGCTACGACAGCAACTTTCCACGACCCGGACCCGTTGCGATGTGGCTTTACGCCAGCTCGACGAAGCCCGCGCGCGGCTCGCGGCGGCCGGAGGAGCCGTTTCCGCAAGAGGGTTGTCCGATTCGGCAAGACAGCTTTTGGAGGAGGCCGAATTGCGCAAACACCCGGATTTCGCGGCGGCGCAACATCGCCGTCTCCGGCAGACCGCACAGTTTTTTTACGGCGATCTTTTGGCCCGGCTCGGCCTGGATCCCGCCGACCTCGAAAAGTTGAAGGAACTCCTGGTGGATAACCTGCGGACCTCCGAAGATGCCAGTCACATCGCACGGATGGCCGGTGACATCGACACGCGCACCGCCTGGAATCAACGCCAGCGCGCCACCGAGGAAAAAATCCGGGAGCATTTCGGTGACGCCCTGCTGGCCGAATACCGGGAACATTTTCTCATCCGACATCGTTCGTCCGTAACCACCGCCACGATCGCTCTCGACCTGGCCGACGCGGGCCAGCCCTTGCAGCCGGAGCAGACGCAAATCCTGACGCGTCTCATCTACGAGGAAATCGACCGCCCGGCGGGCACCGGCCAACCCACCGTTTACGATCCTCCCGAGCCCACCTCCGACGGACTCAGCGCGGGCGAACACGCCGTGCTCGCCCGCGCCGCCCGCCAGTTCGGATCGGAACAGCTTCGGGTGCTTCGCGCTTATTTTGTCGAGGAGCGGCAACGGCTGAAGCTGGTGTCTGACGTTCTCGGCATCGATCCGGCGCGTTTTTTTTGACCCGGTTTCACCATGAAAAAAGTCATCCTGCTATGGATACTGCTGAACGTCATCCTTTGCGGCGTGCTCGCTGCCGTGGCAGGGCTCCGTCACGCGCGCTTGGCAACGCTTCGAACCAGTGCGGCCTCACGCGCAACGGCCACGCTTGCGCAGCGGCTCGAAACCAGGCTGCGGCAGATCGAACAGGACTTGCATGACGCGACGGTTGAATTCACCGCCATGCAGCAGGAAATCCAAAACCCCGGAAATACCACGCCGAACTTCAGCGACCTGAGCGCCGCCGAACGGCTCGAGCAGTCCTCCGACATGCTTTATCGGAATCCGGCGTATTTGCCATATCAATACAGATCATGGAGGCGTCATGCACAGAAACATTTTGGCGACTTTCTTGCTTCGACCTCCCTGTCTCCATCCGGGATCGAGAGGTTCAAGGAACTCGTGGTGGCGTCCAACATTGCGCTCAACGACGCCTATCAGGTCGCCCTCAACTCAGGACTGGATTCCAGCGACCCGACTACACGGGAAGCCATGGAGAAAGCGGCAGAGGAAAACCGGAAGAAAATCCGTGAGTTGCTCGGAGACGATGGCTATCGGGGCTACCTTCGTGCAAACAATATGCCCGAGGCGCCTCTTCGTGTCAGGAATCTCCAACTCGCGCTGGCGGATCAGGGCAAACCGGTCTTGGCGCCCGAGCAGGCCAGGCGGTTGACGGAAATTTATGAAAAGGCAGGCAGACATTCATGGTCCGAAAAAGACCAGGGTGAAATCGCCTGCATCCTTACTCCCGGGCAATTTCAGGTGCTCGCGGAGAGCGAGCAGGCTGCCGCCGCCGAACAGGCGATGCGCACGGAAGTCCAGGAAAAGCTCGCTGCCGTTCGTGACGACGGTGCAAACGCCCCATGATTTCGATCGAATAATGACCATCGTTCCGTTTTCCGGCTGTCCTCTCCCCCCATCTGGCTCAAAACAAAAGTTGTGATTCCGCCCGCGGTGGCTTCCCTCGCCCTCTTCCCGACCGATGACGATCACCACGGATACCACGCGTCCCACGGACACCACGCGCAAACCTTCCTGGCTCCGGGCGAAGCTGCCCACCGGCCCCGGCTACGCCGCCGTGCGGCAAATGGTGGACAACAACAAGCTCCACACCGTCTGCCAGAGCGCGCAGTGCCCCAACCTCGGCGAATGCTGGTCGCGCGGCACCGCCACCGTCATGATCCTCGGCAACACCTGCACGCGCTCCTGCAACTTCTGCGCCATCCGGACCGGACGCCCCGCCGGACTCGACCTCGCCGAACCCGCCCGCGTCGCCGACGCCGTGGCCGCGATGAACCTCCGCCACTGCGTCGTCACCTCCGTCGCCCGCGACGAACTCAAGGACGGCGGCGCTTCCGTCTGGGCCGCCACCATCCGCGCCATCCGCCACCGCAATCCGCAGACCGCCATCGAGGTGCTCGTGCCCGATTTCAAGGGGCGCACCGAACACATCGACATCGTCCTTGATGCCCGGCCCGACATTTTTAACCACAACGTCGAGACCGTCGAACGCCTCCAGCGCCCCGTGCGCGTGCAGGCCCGCTACGACCGTTCGCGCGGCGTGCTCCGCCACGCCAGGAGCCGCGGTTTCACGACCAAGACCGGCATCATGCTCGGCCTCGGCGAACGCCGCGAGGAGATCGAACAGACGATCCGCGACATCGCATCCGACGGCACCCGCATCCTCACCATCGGCCAGTACCTGCAACCCACGCCGCAACACTGGAAGATCGACCGCTGGGTGCCCCCCGAAGAGTTCGTGCACTGGAAAGAATTCGGCCTCGCCGCCGGCCTCGGCGTGGTGGAGAGCGGCGCGATGGTGCGTTCCAGCTACCACGCCGACGAACAGTCGCACAAATACACCGGCGACGCCCACCTCAACCGCGTCAACGCCCTCGGCAACGCCGCGTGATCCGGCTCTCCGGCAGGGCAATCGGGCATTCCACCAGCCAAATCCGGAACATCCTCCCCCCCCCCCCCGAACCGGGCGACGCTTCGCGCCGTCCCGGCCTGTTCCACACGGCGCCCGGTCAGATGATGCGCGTAACGGAAGATCCCGGCCAGGCAGGCGGCAGGGATATGACATTCACCCGGTCGCCTTTCCGGATGAATGGGTCATGGAAGGTAAATGGGCCTTGTGGATTTTTTGTGTGAGGTCGCGGTGCCATGCCACATCGCGCCACATACCATGAAACTGCGGACCGCAAAAATTGCTCGTGCAGATCGCCGCCCAGCGGCCGGTCGCGGCGACGTGCTCGACCGCCCGGGCGTTGAGTTCCTTGACCCAGCCCCAGTCGAGCCCCGGCCAGTCCTTGTAGTCCACGATCGCCCAGCCCTCGGTCGTGATGAGCGGCTTGTTCGTGGCGCGACTCCAGCCGGCCAGCGCGTCGAGCTCCCGGGCGAAGAGGCGCTGCCAGTATTCCGGATCGCTCCGGTAAAGTCGCCCGGCGTGAGCAACCACGTTTTCGTAACCGGTGGACTCGAAACGCTCGTAGTGGTAACCCACGCGTTCGTAAAAATCCGTCGCGCTGCTCATCCAGCGGTGGGGTTCGAGGAAATCCAAAAAATCGGGATCGTGGCCGCCGAGGTCGGCCCCGGTGAGATGGGTCGTGAACGAAGTGGTGAGCGGGAGCGCGGGATGGCGTTCGCGAATGAAGAGGCACGTTTCGCGCAGCCAGTCGAGCGAGGCGGGCGTGCGCCAGTCCCTGGTGTTGCCGTTGGGGGTGGCAGCGGTGTTCCTGAAAAACGGCGCCCAACTCGGGAGCGGCCACTCGTTGCACAGATCGAGATAGAGAAGCGCGTCGAGCAAACCGGCGCGTTCGATGTGATCGAGCGTGGCCAGCCAGATGCCGGCGTGGGCGCGGGGACTGGCGATGGCGAGGCGTTGCCGCGTCGTGTCATCCTGAAACCATGACGAGAGGCCGACGCGCAGGCCGCGGTCGCGGCATTTTTCAATAAACTCCGTCAGCGCCGGCAACACACGGATGCGGATACGCGCCGGGCTGCCCCAATCCTGCTGGTTCCAGGGAGGCAGGATTTCCCATTCACGCTGCGGACCGGCGGCAACGAGGTGCGGATAGGCGTCGATGCGCACGGCATCGTAACCGCGTTCGACGAGGCCGTCGAGGGCCTCGTCCTGGTCCTCGTAACCCGCGCCGGGCCAGCGGCGTTCGAGCCAGGAAAAATCCCACATGGTGATCGCGAGTGGATGTTGGAGTGTGTCGAACGGTTTCATAAGGGAAAAGAGTTTGTTTTCATGGCCCACGAAACACACGAAATGACACGAAAAGGAGGTCGATTCCAGGGGATTGGTTTTCGTGTCATTTCGTGTGTTTCGTGGGCCATGAAAGAGCGGGGATTACGGAGAAAAATTTTCCCAGAGCGCGGCTTTGGTGTCGGTCCCGGGATCGGGCACCCAGTCGAAACGGGCCGGGTCATTTTCGTATTGCCGGTAGATCGGCACGCCGGATTCGAGTCCGAATTCCGGATACAAGCGCGGACCGCGGCAAACGAGTGGGCGGCCGGCGGCGGCGCGATAACGCGGGTTCGGGGTCCAGGCGAGTTCACCGCCAGGCGTCAGGATCGGGAAATGCGCGAGTCCGCCGTGGGCGCGCACGCCGTCGTAAACGAAACCGTAGGCCCGGTCGCACCACGCGCCGAAAACCAGCGGCTGGCGCGGATCGGCGCTGATCGTGGCGTGCGCCCAACCGGGCGGCACGAGGACCACCTCGCCGGGACCGGCGGTGATGGCGAAGCAGCGCCCCGGATCGTCGCCGTCGGATTCCTGCATGAGGATGCAGGCCCGACCTTGCCAGATTTCATAAAGCTCGGGTGTGCTCCAGCCATTGCGCGGGCTTTTTTGGTGAACGTGACCTTGCGAACGCACGGGTTCGTCGCCGAGGCGTCCGGCGGCATACGCGACCGCGCCGAAAAGCAGGTGGCGTTGCACGAGATCGGCGCGATGTTCCTCGCGACCCACATCCATGACGATGGCGTAAACCGGATCGGGTCCGTCGCACGCCGGGTTGCGCAGGCTGGGCCGGATGGCATCAAGGCGACGCAGTTCGGGCGCCGGGCCAAACATGCCGGGGCCGTACTGCCAGCCGGGCGGATTGTGCGTGGCGGTGAGCGGGAGGCCTGT
>JAISAX010000558.1 GCA_031266495.1 Opitutaceae bacterium | reverse complement strand
ACCTGAAAGCAGCCTTCCCCGACATGAAGGGGTTCTCAGGCAGCAACCTCAAATACATGCGCTATTTCGCCGAGCATTGCCCCGGCGTCCAATTTGGTCAGCAGCCTGCTGACCAATTGTCCTGATTCCACATCGTTACCCTGCTCACCAAGGTGCAACCCGCCGAGCGCGAATGGTATGCCACGCAAGCCGTCGGCGGCGGCTGGTCTCGCTGAAAGCGATGGGAGAGTGGTGCCGTGCCAACCGGCACAAACCACTCAAACACCAACAAGAGAAGTTGAACGCGAAACTGCGAGGCCACTACAGCTACTACGGGATAACGCACAACATGCGCAGCCTGCAAAAAGTCTGGCATGAGACGACCCGAATCTGGTTCAACTGGCTCAAACGCCGCAACATAAAAACTAGGCTAAACTGGCAACGCTACCAATCCGTGATGAAAACCCTGCCATTGGAGCAACCGAAAATCATGCACTCATATCTTTGAATCGAACCCGTTTTCTGAGGAACCGGATGCGTTAATTGCGCTCGTCCGGGTCTGTAGGGGGTGTCGTTCGACGGGTCCAACCCGGCGTACGGCCCCATCCCGGAAACCTTCATGGTTTACTTAACTACTTGGAACGAATTGCGTTAAAAGTCCAGGTGCCAAGGTGACATTGGTTATTGATCTGATGTTACGCGATTCCTCTCGTAGCCCGCAGCATGATTTGCCGGGGCACGCATTGCGGGCTACAAAAACGCCCTCCGCGTAACATCAGTTATTGATTGTGAGGCACGGTTTCCGAAGGAGTGATGGAGGACGTGGGGGGGAATAATTTTTCCAGCGCGGGCAGTCCCGATTCGCAGCGTGCGGCATCCATGACAGTCCGGATTTCGGGAGCGGTGACCTGGTGGAGTTGGCGACCGGTCTGCCGGGCAAGGGCGGCGGCGGTGCCGACGGCTTCGCCGAGATTCATGCAGGTGGGCATGACGCGAAAGCTGCCCGCGGCTTCGTGCGTGGCACTGATGCAGCGTCCGGCGGCGGCGAGGTTGTCGAAGGTGTGCGCGGTGGAATCGCCATCGGTTTGGGGCGAGGGCAGGAGGCAGGACCAGTCGATGCCGTAAACGGACGGGCCTCCGTTGGCGTGAGGTTCGAACTGGGTGCCGCGGCCATCGGGCGCGTGAATGTCGATGGGATAGGCGCAGAGGGTGATGCGGGTGGCCGGGATGAGGCCGGCGCGGACGGCGTCGGCGGTGAGCGTGGCGCGCCCGACGATACGGCGGCTTTCGCGGACGCCGATCTGGGGACCGGTTTGCAGGAGGAAGGCGCGGGCGAAACCGGGGATGTAGTTGCGGAAAAATGACAAAACTTCGTCGGCCTGGCGGCGCCCCTCGATCTCGGCGCGGGTGGTCTCGAGCGGGTTGCAGGCGCTGAGACCGTTGACGCGGGTGCAGTTGATCGTGACGCGGGTCGGGTCGGAGGGCATCGACCAGAAGAGGGCGATTCCGTTGCGCGGGATGGTCCATTCGTTGGCGGCGCGGGCGCGGGAAATTTCAGCGCCAAAGCTGTCGTCTTTGATGGCGTAGCGGTTGTCGAGCAGGCGGTGTCCGGCGGTGTGCCAGGCGGCGGGGTCAAAGCCGCCGAGCTCGACGATCAAGGACATGGGCTGGGCTTTGCCATCGGAGAGGCGTCCGTGCGTCATGCGCACGCCGGCCAGGGCGCAGGCGTCGGCATCGCCGGTGGTGTCGATGAGGTAACGGGCGCGAACGCGAACGGCGGCGCCTTTGCAGGCGAAGGTGGTAAGCCAGTGTGTGTCGTCCTCACGCCGGACGTCCGTGAGGAGGGCATGGTAAAGCAAGGTGCCTCCGGCGGCGCACACCCGGGTTTCCATGACGCGCTTGCAGTTTGCCGGTTCCAGAAAGTCGGCCTGCGCACGGGCATCGTAGTAGTGGGTGCCGAGAGCGTTGTTGTGCTGGATAAAGTTGCGATAGACGGCGCCAGCGAGGTCGTGACCGTTGGCGTGAAAGTTGATGTAGCAGCTCAGGCTGGCGGCGGTGCTCATGCCGCCAAGAAACCCATGACGTTCCGCGAGCAGGGTAGGGCAGCCTCCGCGCAGGGCGGCCATCGTGGCGCCGTAGCCCGCGGGGCCGCCGCCAACGACAAGGCAAGTTGTTTCCAGTTCGTGCAGTTGATGGGCGGAAATCATGCCGGCACCTTTATTCACAGTCAGAAGCATGATGAGAGCGATGACACGGGCACAAATGACAAGGCGGCGGCCAGAAAAACAGGGGGCAACCGGCAGGGCGCGGAAATAATTTTCGGGTTCATGAGGGGAAGTTTTGTAAAGGTTTACGACAGGGCAAGCCTGATTTTTTTGGGAGTCAGGGAACTTGTTCACGGAATTTCGGATACGTGAATTTTTCGATTCGTGATTTTGTTAAAAAACGCCAGGCAAGCAGCATTGAGCTATGACCATGACCGCTGAAATCATTCCATCCGACTACCCCGCCTGGCTGGAAATCCTCAAAGGCCGAATCACCACCACTCGCAGTCGCGCCGCGCTGGCGGTGAATGCGGAGTTGATCCGGCTTTATCACCACATCGGATACGAAATCCTTGAACGCCAAACCAGACATGGCTGGGGCAGCAAGGTCATCGCCCGTATCGCCAACGACCTGAAAGCAGCCTTCCCCGACATGAAGGGGTTCTCAGGCAGCAACCTCAAATACATGCGCTATTTCGCCGAGCATTGCCC
>JAISAX010000441.1 GCA_031266495.1 Opitutaceae bacterium | reverse complement strand
CACGCCTTCCAGTTCTGCGACAACCTCAAAAATCCCTACCGCAGCAAGGAACGCTACACCCTCTTCGCCGACACCGGCGACACGGATGACGATGACCCCGGCGTGGAAAACACACCGCTCTCCGCCGTCTTCCGCCCTCACCGGAAAATGCTCTTTCACTTCGACTACGGCGACGACTGGCACTTCCCCGTCACCTGCACCGCCATCAAAGAGTCCACCGCCAAAAGGCCTTTCAAAA
This sequence comes from Opitutaceae bacterium, assembly GCA_031266495.1. Next base: position 3,903 of record JAISAX010000441.1, on the reverse strand, counting down.
AAATCGTCGGCACTCACGGTACCCCACCCACGCAATACCCGGAAGCAGATATGTAAGGGTGCATGGACAGCTGCAGCAACCACCTTGCATCGGCTTTTCCATGTGAGCTTGTCCATGTCTTCCGCTGGCCACTACGCCTGTCTCGACCTCTTCAAGCCAGCAAGAACGTGAAATCGTGACGTACGCGCAGCTCACGCAGCCGGGTGTCGCCCGGGTAACGCGTTCACGCCGCACATTGGCTCCGAAACGAACCATTCCACGCTGGATTTCATCAGGAAGAAATATGTCTGCGGTATGCCGGGATCATGGATCGGGCAATGAAACCGGAGGCACACGAAGCGCCTTTGCCAGAGTTGGTATTGGATAATTAAATACATCCCGTTTCTTCCTTTTTCCTTCCTTTCGATTCGTCCAGGAGTGGTGCGGTCAAGTGCAAGACCAGGTTCGGCAAGACGGACGGCCATGTCCTCAAGTGAAGGCTTCGGGTGCAAGGTCCTCCGGATCGCCCGGACTCCGGGGCCGATCAGGTTCCTGCCATCCGGTATTATAGATACCGATACAAATGTAAGGATCTCGCATTGGCAGCAGGGTTTTTTGTTCCCCGAAAAGCGGGACGCGCTCACCTTGAGGATCATTTTTCTACGAACTCCTCATGAGAACGCCATACAACCCACTCCGCGCCTTCACCCTCATCGAACTTCTGACGGTGATCGCCATCATCGGCATCCTCGCCGCGATTATCATTCCGGTCGTCGGCAGTGTCCGCGAATCGGCTCGCGTCGCCCGATGCGGGGCCAATGTCCGCCAGACCGGACTCGCGCTCACGCTCTACGCCCAGGACAACCGCGGCTATTATCCCGCCAATGCCAACTCCGGCGCCGTCATTGGCCGCAACTACGCCGAACGGCTCGTCATCGGCGGCTACGTTGGCAAACGCAGCGGCGTGTTCTCCTGTCCGGGCGACCCATCCGTCAGGAACAACCTCGTGGCCACCGACAAGGAATCTCGCAGCTACGCTTACATTTCTCCGTCCATGGCCCCCAACTACTCCGCCGGTACCGCCCGGCGTCAGGCCTCCATCGGAAACCCCAGTCGTGTTGCCATGCTCACGGAGTGGCACAGCGCATCCGGCTCCTTTATGGTGGAGGACTACGCCGGCTCCGTCTGTGGTGCTGACATTGTGGATACGGATGCCAAGGCCCGGTCCAACTCCGGCCACCGTGACGGCAAGCGGCACTTCCTGTTCTTCGACGGCCACGTGTCTTTCCACGCTCCGGACTACGTCCGCCACACCTCCAGCCAGAATTTCACGGAGGAATTCTGGGGCTACAAAAATATAAACAACTGATCCACGTCTCTCCTCCCCCCCCCTCCCCCCCCTTCCTTCCTGTCCGCTCTCCTCCACGTTCCACCTTTCTCCCGTCAACCCATGAAAGCATACATGATCCATCCGGCCTCTCCGGCCTTCGTTTCCAACACGCGGCGCACCCTCGGTGTGCTCGCCTTGGCCTCCAGCCTCCTGTTTCCCGCCGGCTTGCAGGCCTCCACCACTCCAATTGTCTCCACGACGTTCACGACCGGTTCCTCGTTCGACAACGCGGGCTGGACCGCCAGCTACGGCACGGCAGGAGCCGCCGCCGTCTGGGAAATCAAAACGATCACTCAACTCGGAACCGCCGCCGCCGTATTTGTGCAGTCAACCTCGGCCAGTCCCAACAGTCCCAAAACCAGCGCCTCACTCGTCAAGACATTCGCCGCCGTCGATTTCACCGGACAAACCCTTTCGCTGACCTTCAACGCAGGCTGGCTTTACGGAAATACCAACTACACCGCTTCCGGCTTCCACGTCGCCCTGCTGGATGACGACGGCAATGGCTACGTATTCAGCAACCGCCGCTCCACCGGAAACACCTACTCCGCAGGCTGGGCCAAAGTCACGGACGGCAACCTGAACCCCACGCTAACCGGCGTCGCAACCACCTTCGACACAAGCCAGGTCAATATCGCCCAAAACGGCAGCGCAGGTTTCCCCACCTTCAGCATCACCCGCAGCACACTCGGACAGTGGTCCTTCAGCGCCACCCAATGGCCGGAGGCGCTGGCCTTCAGCGATACCACGTTCAGCACCTTCACACGGATCGTATTTTCCACCGAAGCCCATTTCGACAACAGCATTTCCCTCCTCCTCAACAACGTCACCCTGACCGCCACCGCTACCGGCGCCAGCATCCCCGAACCGCGCACCACCGCACTCATCGGCGGACTGGCCGGCCTCGTGCTTGCCGTCTGCCATCTCCACTGGCGGCGACGTCGATAGACGATCCCGAGGCGGAACGAATTTTCCCGGATACTCCGTTTTTCGCCACCACACCCATCAGGCCATCCCATCCTCCCGCACACGAGTTCACGTCATGAAACAAGCCATCCCCATCCTCACTCCCGTCGTCAGCCTCCTTCCCGGATTTGCCCTCATCCTGTCCTCCGCATTCGCCACCCCCGACACCCCGCCACTCCGCAACGACCGCATGGGCGTGGCCACGCATCTCGGGCGGAAAGAGTGGGACTTCGAACGCGCCGTCCCGCTGATCGCCGATCTCGGAGTCGGCTGGATTCGCGACGAGGTTTACTGGAACTCCTGCGAAAAAACGCCCGCCGCCTACGCCCTACCCGAAACCTCCCGCCTCTGGATCGACACCGCCCATCAGGCCGGCCTCAAGATCATCCTTGTCTTCAACATCGGGAGGGAAGGCAACAAGGCTGCGTATCCACATTCCCCCTTCGACCCCGACGCCTATGCGCGCGCCGCCGCCCACCTCGCCCGGGAGATGGCCGGCAAGGTGCAGGTGATCGAAATCCTCAACGAACCGAACAACTTCGGCTTCATGCAATACCACGGAGGCGCATGGAACGGATGGGATGGCAAAGGTGCCGAGTCGTCATGGATAGCCAAATACGTGGGGCTGTTCAACAAGGCCGCCGTCGCCATCAAGCAGGCCAGTCCCGCCACCAAAGTCATCGGTCTCGGCGCGCCCGCCCCGGCCAACTTCCGCATGTTGGCCCGCGGCATCGCGCCGAAAGTCGATGGCATGGTCGATCACCCCTACAGCTTCCGCACCGTGCCGGAGGTGATTCCCTTCGCCTCGAGCGAAGGAATCATGAAACGCGACGGTATCGCCACCGCTGATGCACGCGGTTCCTTTGCCTCGCACATACGCCTGTACCGCGAGCACTCCGTCCGCCACAAGGGACCTCGCGAACTATGGCTGACCGAGTGGGGATTCCCCATCCATCAGGAAGCGGAAAACAAAAAAAGCATGTACGCCGGACGCACGCCGGAGGCGCAAGCCAAATACGCCCTCCGCCGCTTCGCCGAGTGCCTCGCGCTTGGCGTGGAGGTTTCGGTGTATTACGATTTCAAGGACGACGGACGCGACCCGCGCGAAGCCGAGCACAACTTCGGCCTCATGACCTTCGACTGGCAGCCCAAGCCCGCGTATCATGCCGTGCAACGGTTGGCCCGTTTCATGATGCCCTGGCGGGCGGCGGCCCATCCGCCCGGGATCAACGCCCTCATCGCCAACACCCGACCCGACCAGTGGCCCGTTATTTGGGACGGTTCCCGGCTGGCCGCGCCAGGAACGGTTGTCACCTATGCGTTTGAAAACGCATCCAGCGATTCCGCGGACAAGGATTCCCTGATGATCTTGCGTTGGTCCGCCGAACGCATCGGAGACCTGCAACCGAGGCTGGGTGAACTCGAAATCGCCTGGCCCGCGGAACGCGCGACTCCGTCATCCATTCGCCAATACGACCTGTGGACAGGCGGCTGGAGCGATGCAAAATTCGGGCGCAAGCCGGATCGCCTGTATTTCCCCGAAATCAGCTTTCCCGATGCGCCGGTCG
>JAISAX010000341.1 GCA_031266495.1 Opitutaceae bacterium | reverse complement strand
CCCGCCAAACACGGTCTTGAAGGCCAGGTCGTTCTTCGGATTCAGATATCGCGACATGTTGGTTAACGGGTCTGCTTTGAAAATGGATTCGGGTTGATGACGGCTGGGCTCGACATTGGTGACATTGGCGTTGCTGGCGGCGGAAACGTGTCTGGCCTCGGGATGACTCTCAACCGCGAAGGTCCGCTCCCGCGGAGGCGGAGGGGGGTAATTGAAAGTGGTTGGGATCAGGACCGCAGGGGCACACTTCACGTGCGCCCCTGCGGTCCTGATCCGGTTCCGGTTCAGGCGAAATTTCGGGTTTCCCACCCCTTCCAATTGCACCCCCGCTTCCGCACTTCGCGCTTGCCTCGGCCTGCCCCGATCCGTGTGCTGGACCCTTTCCTGCCCGCTTCCGGGCCGGGAAACCCGTCACACACACAACCACAACACTCCATCACCCGATCGCAAGGCGGCCCACTGGCCGACCTGTGTGTCAGGAAGATACATAGATCAACATCATGAACGTCACTGCCAAAGACCTGCTCGACGCCGGCGTCCACTTCGGTCACCAGACCAAGCGCTGGAACCCGCGCTCCAAGCCCTACGTGTTCGACCACCGCCAGGGCATCACCATCATCGACCTCGGCAAGACCCACGAGCTGCTCAAGAAAGCTTGGAGCTTCGTCGAGGACACCGTCGCCAACGGCGGCAACGTGCTCTTCGTCGGCACCAAGAAGCAGGCCCAAGAAATCCTCCGCGAAGCCGCCGCCTCCACCGGCATGCCCTGGTGCGTGGACCGCTGGCTCGGCGGCACGCTCACCAATTTCGCGACCGTCAAGAAATCGATCGCCAAGTTCAAGAAATTCCAGGCCCTCGAAACCTCCGGCGAGATCAACAAGCTCTCCGCCAAGGAAGGCGCCGCCATCAAGCGCGAGATGGTCCGCATGAACAAAAACTTCGCCGGCATCGTCGATATGCCCGAGCTGCCCTCGGCCATGTTCGTCATTGATGCCAACCATGAAGACATTGCTGTCGCCGAAGCCGCCCGCTGCGGCATCCCCTGCGTCGGCCTGGTCGATACCAACTCCGACCCTACAAAACTCTCCCACCCGATCCCCGGCAACGACGACGCGGTGAAATCCATCCGCATCATCGTCGACACCATCGTCGAGGCCGTGCAGAGCGGACTTGCCCAGCGTGACAGCCGCCGCGCCGCCCGTGGCGCCGCCGACCTCAAGGCCGCCAGCGCTGCCGTGGCCGCCGCCGCCGGCATCACCGAAGAACCCGCCGCCGCCGTGGCGGCCGTGGCCGAAATCGAGGATGAAGCCGTCGCCGACCCCGTCGGTGAAGACGGCGAGGTCATCAAGCCCGCCAAGAAAAAGGCTCCCGCCCGCAAGAAAATCGCCGCCCCCAAGGACGACGAGTAAGCCTTCCTCCCGCCACCGCCACTGCCACCGCACCGCCACTCCCCCCCCTCCCGCCCTCCGGAAAAGGAACCCGTTTCAACGAAAACCAATGAGTACTGCTACAACCGCTACAACAACCGCTACAACAATCACCGCCGCGATGGTGAACAGCCTGCGCGAACAGACCGGCGCCGGCATGATGGACTGCAAGAAGGCCCTGGTCGAAACCAACGGCAACGTCGAGGAAGCCATCACCCTCCTCCGCAAGAAAGGCAATGCCTCCGCCGCCAGGCGCGCCGACCGCGCCACCAGGGAAGGCCGCGTCGAAAGCTACATCCACCTCGGTGGCAAGGTAGGCGTACTCGTCGAGGTCAACTGCGAGACGGATTTCGTGGCCCGCAACGAGGAGTTCGGCGCGTTCGTGAAGGACATCTGCCTGCACATCGCCGCCGCCAGCCCGATCTGCGTGTCGCGCGAAGAGGTGCCCGAGGAAAACATCGCCAGGGAGCGCGAGATCGCCACCGCGCAGGTCGCCGGCAAACCGCCTGCGGCGATCCAGAAGATCGTCGAAGGCAAGCTCGACAAGTACTTCTCGACCGTGGCCCTGCTCGACCAGCCCTTCGTCAAGCAGCCTGAAAAGACGGTGAAGGAAATCCTCACCGAGCAGATTGCGAAGACCGGCGAGAACATCCAGATCCGCCGTTTCGCCCGCTTCCAGCTCGGCGCCTGACCGGCACGGCACGATCCGGCGCACCATTTCGCTCCCGTTTCATCACAAAACGCAAAACCGTCCCGGCGCGCACTCCGGGGCGGTTTTTTATGCCCGCATCGGCGCCAGATCGGTGACCCGGGCCTCGCCCATGATGGCGATCAGCTCGGCGGCGGTCGGTCGGGTGGCTCCGGATGTCATGCCGGCACGTCACACCAGAACGCGCCTCCTGTCCAAGACAAACAGGATGTAGTCGTTGCTACGGGTGTGAATCGAAGCGAGGCCAGACGGAGCGGCGGCGTCCCCCGTCGCCGCTCCTGTTTTTGCGGGTGTAACATCAGGGTGTAACACAAAGTGAAAACAACACCGGCGCGGCCCGGACGGGTTGACGGCAATGTTAGGGTGTGATGGCCGATGACCATCACCCGCCGGACTTTTTTACGGATTGCCTGCCTGGCGCTGCCGGGGGCGGGCATTGTCCCGGCCGCCTTGCTGGCCGCCGCCGGTGAAGCCACGCATGTCGTCCGCAAGGGCAACACGCTCTCCGCCATCGCCGCGCGCTACGGTGTGACCGTGGCGGCGCTCCGGCAGCGCAACCGCCTCACCGGCGATGTCATCAAGGTCGGCCAGCAGCTCGTCATCCCGGCCGCTCCCGGCTCCCGCAGCGCGGCGCGCACGCCTGCCGTGCTCGACGATATCATTGCGGAAACCCGCAAGCTGCGCATCCGGAGCGGACGCTGGAAGTACATCGTCGTCCACCACAGCGGCATCGAGCGCGGCAACGCGCTGTCCTACCACCGCGCCCACCTGCGCCGCGGCATGGAGCACGGGCTCGCGTACCATTTCGTCATCGGCAACGGGCGCGATTCGCCCGACGGCAAGATCGAAATCGGCCCGCGCTGGCGCGGACAGCTCGACGGCGGACACGTCCGCAACCACGCGTACAACCAGCACGGCATCGGCATCTGCCTCGTGGGTAATTTCCAGAACCGCCGGCCGGGCAAAAAACAGCTCGATTCGCTCTACGCCCTCGTGGACTGGCTCCGCGACGATGCTCCGCTCGGCGGCACGCCGTCCGTCACCGTTCACCGGCGGGTGGATATCAACCACACGGTGTGCCCCGGGCGCTATTTCCCCTTCCCTGTATTGAAAAGCCGATACGCGTGAACGGAGGGCGCCGTTCTTCCGGACGGTAATCGTTTGACGTAGTTGCAAACGCATGTTCGCAGGCAATCGCCTCCCTCCCCGCGCCGTGGGGGGGGGGGGGGGGGGGGGGGGGGGGGGGGGGGGGGGGG
>JAISAX010000295.1 GCA_031266495.1 Opitutaceae bacterium | reverse complement strand
TTCATTCCCGTTTTATCCGTATAAATCACGGAGACATTGCCGGCGCGGAGAACAAAAATGATATCGATCATATCATGCACTCACACCTACATCCAACCCCTGTCACCTCGTGTCGCGTCAGCCTGATGACAGCACTTCTTTCCCTGATCAGCTTCCTGGCAGTTGCGCTCGTTCACGCGCAAACCACCGGACTCTGGACGGGAACGAACGATGGCAACTGGAACAACGCCGCCAACTGGACCGGTGGCGGCGTCCCCAACGCCACCGATGCCATCGCGCAATTCGGTTCCGGATCCACAACGACAAACGTAAATCTGGATACAGCGGTTTCCCTCACGCATCTGGATTTCCTGAGCGGAGCCGCCGCCCACGCCATCTCCACCTCAAATGCCTCGACCCTCACCATCACGCGCAGCGACACCAACGCCTACATTTCCAACGCCGCAACGGGGGTGACGCAGACCATTTCCGCCAACATCGAACTCACTCGCTCCTCCGGCACCACTTTTTACAACAGTCTCGTCGCCAACTCTGCTCTCACCCTCACCGGGCAGCTTCGCGCCGCCACTGGCAACGGTAACCGTGACGTGGTCTTCCAGGGCGACGGCATTGGAGGCACCGTCAACATCAACGGCACCTTCAGCAATCTTACCAGTCTCCGGGCCTCCAATGGAGCCACCGTCAACTACAACCCGACCTCCGGCACCGGACTCAGCAACATCTGGGCGGATGCCAACGGACGCATCAACATTTTGGCAAATCCGCTTTCCGCCCGCACCTTCACGCTCGTCAACGGTGGCGCGTCCATCTTCATCAAACGCACCGGCACCACCAACATCGGCGACATCAACATGCGCGGCACCGGCGGCGGAGTGAAAACCTTCGGCGCAGACCTCGAAAACGGCCAGTCCGCGACTTTGATTGTGTCTGCCGACAAGAAGATAAATCTCAACCACACAGCCAGCGCCACCAACACGACTTACCGCTTCTCCTCCAACGCGAACACCACATTCATCATTGATGGCGAGATCACGGAAGCACGGGCGTCCAGCACGGGCACAAAGATCGAAATCGCAGGCGGCGGCGCGGTGCGTTTTTCGGGAATTGCGAGCAACACCTTCAGCACCACGCCTGTAGTTGTAAGCGCAGGACGCCTGGAACTCAACAAGACCGACGGCGCCACAGCCATCGCATCGGGCAGCAGCCTGACCGTGAACCAGGGCGCCGAACTCCGGCTGCTCAACTCCCACCAGATCGCCGACGACGTGACGCTGACGCTGGCTGGTGGCGAATTCAACATTGCAGGAAACTCCGATACACTCGGTGCCCTGACGATCGGCGCATCTGGCGGAAGCCTGCGATTTTCCGGCTCTGGCAGCGTGACCTTTGCCAGTCTCGCCGCCCTTGATGGCACGCTGACCGTTTACGGCTGGACGCCCTCGGCGAGCATCGTGTTTACGGATACCAGCGACTGGAACGAGACCACACTGGCTCAGGTTGTCTTCGAAGGCATCGGCCAGGGAGCCATGCTTGACGGCGGCAAACTTGTATCCGCCACTGTCGTTCCTGAACCCGCTACCTGGGTGCTATTGACCGGCATGATTATCCTGGTGCCCGTGCTGCTGAGTCGTCGCCGGTCACAGGATTTTGCGGGTGCATCTCAAAAACTGGACAGGCTCCGGAGTGGCAGTGGCGCGGGCGTCTCGCCCGCCTCCGGGAGTGGCACGGGCATCCTTGCCCGTGAGCGTTGCCTCTCCGCTCCGACGTAGCGCGGGCGTCTCGCCCGCTCCGGGAGTGGAGAGGCGGGAGAGGCGGGAGGGAGCCGGGGAGGCATGGAGGCGGCGCTTCGCGCCGTCCACGGGGATTGGCAGTAAACGCCCGTGCCACTCCAGAGCGGTGAGGCAACGTTCACGGGCTGGAAGCCCGTGCCACGTCGTTCCGCGTAACTTCAGTAACATCAGTTAATCAAGCAATATTGCGGTTAGACCAGGCTCAGTCCTCGCTCTGCCAGTCCTCGACTGACAGGCCGGGCACGCGCCTGAATTCGTCCACGTTGTGCGTGACGACGCATGCGCCGAGCGCCAGCGCGTGCCCGGCGATCAGCGAGTCGTAGTGACCGATAGGTTGCGCGTTCGGCCTCAGGGCACGCTCATTTCGTCAAGGCACGAGCCGATTTATCCGTTAAACGATCCGCATGCGCCGGTGCCTGACCGCGGGAAGCATGATTGATGTTGCAACTTTCCGCTGGCGCACATCCGGGACATTTTTACTGTCACTCCCCATGACAATGGTACCCGTGCCAATAGATGAACGCTGGGCGGCTTCACGCGGACTGGCGCATGAGGAACTCGAAGAGGAACTCCGGTTGGTGCTGGCGGCCAAGCTCTACGAGTTGCGCCGTGTCACGTTGGGGCAAGCCGCCGGGATCGCGGGCCTGACGCTCTGGAACTTCTGCGATGCGCTCCCGAAACTGGGTGTGTCTGTCGTCAATTCCACCGACGAGCAGCTTCTCGATGATCTCCGATAAATTACCCCGCCTGATCATTTGTGATGCAGGACCGTTGATCCTGCCCGGCATTCAGATCAGCCTCTTCCAGATCGGTCAGTTGGAGGCGTCAGGGACCCTTGTGAATATCCAGTATCAGGACGCGACGAACCGCATGGTCCACATGGTAAACGATGACATGCCCCGCGACGAAAGAGTGAAAAATCACCTCGCCTTCGTCACTGGTCGAGACCAATGACGGCTCGCTAAATGGTTCCGCGGCGAGACGCTGTATCGACCTCTCCAATACAGCCCTTCTTCCTCGCGCCCGACTGCGAAGAAATGCATAGGCTTCCTCATCCAGCAGCCAACGGTAAGGCAGACTCATCGGGATTTTTTCAGCGATTTTGCATTTCTCCGATACTCGGCATCTGAAATGCCTTCTCCGGCTTGCAGTTTGCGGAGCCTGCCACCCATTTTCGCCTTCCAATCCGGAGACTCGCTTTGCTCCTTAACCATGAGGTAAGTGCGCAGCCATTGACGGTCTCTGGCACTCAGGCTGTCGGCTGTTCTTTTGATCTCGGCTATTGACATGAGGTTTACGGTAAGAGTCCGCGATACCCGGACAAGCTTTTAACCGGTCCGGAATTGCCCGGCACCGGAAAAAGAAACGGGAACTATGGGAAAGGATGCAACCAGACAATCTGTCCGTCGCTTTGCGGCCCCTCCCCCCCCCCCCCTCCGTCCCGATTTTATCCGTATAAACCGCGGTCACCTTGTGCAGCGACGGGAGCCTGCCAGCCTCCGGTCCAATTCATGCAAACATGCCCTGAAAACCGTACCGCCCCCCCTCCTCCGCGCCAGCCAGATCCGGCCCACTCCGCCGGAATGAACGCAACCAGCCAGATTCTCTCAAACCGCCCGGCAAAACGGACGAAACCTCTCAAAATCTCTCAAGCCGCCCGACTGGTTGAACGAATCCGGTCAAAATCTCTCAAAAAGCCCCGCCGGACGGGCAAACTCTTCCACAATCACCCAAACCGCCGCGCCGATTCCTCCGGGCCGTCCCCGGAATCCGGCGCGACGCCGACCGCTGACCTTGAAGTGATTCCGCCCCTTTCCCTGCCGGGAAACACCACCACATAACATCCCCCGCCTCCCCGTCATGATTATTCCACGACATGCTACTGTTTACCGCCCCGCCCGCGCCTTCACGCTAATCGAGCTTCTCGCCGTCATTGCCATCATCGGCATCCTTGCGGCGATCATCATTCCCGTCGTCGGAAAGGTTCGGGAGACGGCAAAAGGTGCGCAGTGCAAATCCAATCTAAGGCAGATTGGAGTAGGGATCGCTTTATACGCGCAAGAGAATGGTGGCATGTACCCCTACGGAATCAAGCAAGTTGGAACCATCAGATGGAGTCACGAAATTCAGAATTACATGGCTTCGACGACCGGCAAGAATAAGCCCGGCGATATGTTTGTTTGTCCCGGTGAATCGGTGCGTCTGAAAGAGCAATCCGGTTCTTATGTGCGAAACACAAACTACATTGCAAACCCGAACGTGCTTGGCGACGACAGAGGTGATCCAAACACCCCCAGGAAAAGACTCGAGAATATCTCCCGCCCCACCAGCGTCATTCTTGTGGCCGATAGCGCGGTTGATGTTAATGGCGCGTGCGATTGGGGTTTCTTCAATCAAACAGGTGTCAGTAGTATTTCTCCGGGCAATGCGGAAAAGATCGTGCCCGACGAAACGAAGCTGGATGGCGGCGCCGGGAAACGGTTAAGCTGGCGTCACAATGGCAGTGTTCAGGCCGTTTTTGTCGATGGACATGTCGGAGCATTTTCGGCCGGGGATTTAAAATACCAAAATATGCAGATCAGCTATTAACAAACAGGCAGCTTCAACTCTCAATAAAGTGACGAATGCCGTAACCGAAAAACAACAAGACATCCCAAGAGCTTATCCCTGAATAGAAATTCCACATTTGTTGAACCGCAAATGGATGGAACAATTGTGGGCACTTTGAAAAACTCCTTTTTCCAGACAAACGAACCAACCGCGAATAGACGCGAATGAACGCGAATGTTTTTCAAGAAGACCTGCTCTTGTTCAACAAAGTTATCTTCTCTCCGAA
>JAISAX010000237.1 GCA_031266495.1 Opitutaceae bacterium | reverse complement strand
GCCCGGCGGGACGCCGGGCACGGCACGCGAGACGCGTGCGATCCCCGGACCGGCTGTATGCGTAATTTCAGCGTTGGTTACGTTTCATGTAGTTGAGAAGGACGGCGCGGCGCGGGGTGTCCTTGATACGGGTGGTGTCGTTTTTGTCGGAGCCCATTTCGGCGTCCCAGCCGTGGTATTCGCGGAAGGCGTGGTAGGTCCAGTCCCAGCCGTGTTTTTCAAAAATGGAGATGAGGTCGTCGAGGTATTGTTCGTTGCCCGGCGCCCAGCGGGTCGCTCCGAATTCGCCGACGTAAACGGGGACGTTGTATTTTTTTTGAAAGACAACGACCGGCTCGACCTCTTTTTCGAGCGCAGCCTTGTCCCAGTGTTTTCCGTCGAACGTGCCCGGCCAAGGGAGGCCGGGCGGCGTGTCCTTGCCGACGCCCTGGTGCGTGTAGGCGTGCGGGCTGTAAATGTGGAAGCTGTAAATGATGTTGGGGACGTTGATGGGCTGGAGGAATTCGAGCGCGCCGGCGGAACCCCAGGGCGCGCCTTCGATGATGATGGGCGTTGTCGGGTCAACCTCGCGGATGGCTCGGGAGATTTTTTCGGCGAGGCGGTTCCAGTCGAGTCCGCCGTCCGGCGTGTAAACGTAGTTTCCTTCGCGCGGTTCGTTGAGCAGGTCGTATCCGTAAATGGCAGGCTCGTCCTTGTATTTCGCGGCGATTTCGCGCCAGATCCCTGCGAAGAATCGCTGCATTCCGGGTTCCCATGAGAGCTGGTTGCTGAGCAGGGCGTTGAGGCTGGTGCCGGGTCCGCAGTGCATGTCGATCACGATTTTTATGCCGTATTGCCGCGCCAGCGGGAGGAGGGTGTCGAGTTCGCGTTCGGCGCGGGCAACGATGGCGCGGAATCCTTCCTCGGTGGTATTGTCCCCGTCACGACGGCGGGTGAAGCCTTGAAAGCGGATGAGGTTGGCGTGCCAGGTTTCGGCGAGTTCCCTGATCGCGTCTGGCGTGAGGTCGCCGCCGGACATTACGCCGCGGTATTTTGTCTTTTTTTGCGCGGGGAGCTGGTTTTCCAGTCCGCCGGCGGGCACGGTCGGGAGGGGGACGAGGGTGACTTTGACGGAGTCGATTCGCAGTTTGCCGGTGCTGTGCTGGAGTCCGATGCACAGGGTGGCTTCCCTGATCCTTGGCGAGATGCGCGCGAATACGGTGAATTTTCGCCAGTCGTAGGTGCCGGTGATTTTTTCCTGGTCGGGGTGTTGTTTGCCGCCGTCTTCGTTGGTGAGGCCGAGCATGAGTTTGGGGCCGAAGTAGCGCCGGGTGGGGTTCGAGATGTCCTCCGCTTTCATGTAAGCTTCGACCATGACAGCGCGTCCGCGGAGTTTTTCAACGTCGAGCGGGATTGTGGCGAGGTTGCTGTCGGTTTCCTTCGTGTTGGCAAACAGGATGTGTCCGGTGTCGCCGATGCCTCCGGTGGTTTCGTGCTTCGCGCCGGGTGGGCGATTCCAGTTTTTGAGGGATTCGAGCGAATCGAAATTGGTTTGATAGACAATGACTTCCCCGACAGCGGCAGCGGCAGCGACGGTGCTGGTGATGGCAGCGGCGATGATGGCGGCGGCGGCGAGGAGCGGTGAGAGCGTCGGGATGTGTTTCATGGCCGGATAGTGTGTGTGTGGAGAAACCGGATACGGGGGGGGGGAGGGGGGGAGGGGGGGAGAGGAAATTAATAATTAAGAATTAAAAATCTGATGTTACGCTGGCCGAATGCAGGGGCTTCGCTTGCGAAGCCCTTGCGTTACGCTGTGCGTGTGCCTTCGGCACGGGTGCGACATCAGCGGGCGCGACGGAAGTGGAGCGCCGCAGCGAGAGTCGCCGCCGCTCCGAGCAGGAGCGGGATGGTCGCCGGTTCAGGGATGTTCGCGGCAACGTTGAGCAGGACTTTGCCCGTCGTAGTGCTGAAATCGAGCGAGAGGTTGTAGCCGTCGAGCGTGGTGGTGGCGAGGGTGAGGCCGTTGTCGGTGATGCTGCCGCCGGTGACGCTGAAGAGTGTGTAGCTTCCCGCGGCAAAGCCGCCCCTGGCGGTGATGTGGAGGGTGCCCGCGAGGGTGAGGTTGCCGCCGGTCACGGCGACGGTGTCGCTGGTGGTCCCGAGGTCGAAGGCGAGGGTGGCGCCGTTGGCAAAGGTGAGGCCCGCGCCCGCGGTGAAGGCGCCGGCCAGGCTTGTCCCGGTGGCGTCGATGTCGCCGGCGGAGAAGGTGGCTCCGGTGAGCACGTGGATGGCGCGGTTGATTGTGCCGGAGCCGCCGAGGGTCGCTCCGCTGTTTACGGTGACGGCGAGAGCGTCACCGTCCGCCGCAAGGGTGCCGTTCACAAGAAGGGTGCCTTCGCTGACGGTTGTGATGCCGGAGTAGTCGTTGGCGGAGCCGTTGATGGCGACGATGCCCGCTCCGGTTTTGGTAATGGTGTCGCCACTACCTGTGGCGATGGCGGTGGCGCTGCGGATGATGTTGCCGTTGAGGTTGACGCGGCCTCCTTCGGCGGCGGTCAGGGTCAGGGGCATCGCCGCGCCCGAGGCGTCGGTGGTGTTGACGGTGATGTTTCCGGTGAAGGTGGAGGTGTCTGCCGTGGAGCCGCCGATGATGTTTTTCCCGGCGCGGTCGGTGGCGGTGCTGTGCAGTTCGATGTTTTGGGCGATGGTGCGCGCGCCGTTGATCAGGATGGCGGCGGTGTTGGTCGTGTTGTTGCCGATACGGACGCTGTTTGAGGTGTCGCCAAAGGCGGCATCGTTTCCGGCGAGAGCGATGCCGCTCTCTATGTTGACTCGCGCATATTTGAAGGTGTTGGCGCCGTTGAGTTCCACTGTGCCGATGCTGGCGGCGTCGTCGGATGCCGACTGGATGCGAAAGCCGGAGGGGCCGCCGGGGTTTCCGATGATGGCTCCGTTGATGATCAGTTTGTTGGTACTATTGGCGCGCAAAAGCAGTCCCTTCTGGTTGAGGTCGATGGTGCTGCCCGTCTGACCGACGGTGAGTTGTCCGCTTGATGCGAGGAACGTGGAGATGGTCGCGAGCTGGATGTTGTTGGTGACGGTTTGCGATGCGGTAGTCTGGTTGGAAATACCGCCTTCAGTGCCGGTGGTCGAAATCCCGTTGATGGAGAGTGTGCCCGTGCCGGCGATGGTGAAGGAACCGAGACCCGCCCAATTGCGGAAGGTGATGTACTGCACTGCAAAATCGCTGTCGAGCGTGAGGGTCTGGTTTACCCCGCCCTTCATTTGTATGCCGGTTTCGGCGCTGCCTGGGGGGGGAGTGTCGGTCGGAGTGGTGTTGTCAATGAGCCAGTTTCCGGGGGTGAGGAAATTGGTGTCAACTTGCCCGGCGCTGTTCCACCAATACTGCGTGGTGGCGGCGAGTGCGGCGGGCGCGGAGACGAGCAGGGAGAGCGCGACGGAGGCGGCAAGCAGAGGCAGGGTCGCGGGACGTTTTCCAGTGCTGGTTCGGTTTTTTGGATACATGTTCATGGTGGATTTCATAACGGGTTCGTTTTCTGGATACAAATCGGGGGGGGGGGGGGGGGGTGGGGGGAAGGGTTTAATCGGGATAAGTGATTGTCGAAGAGGCAAAGGGGGGCGCCGTTCGGGTGGGCGCGGAGGTCGGTGTGGAGGTTTACCTGGCGGACGTGTCCGG
>JAISAX010000173.1 GCA_031266495.1 Opitutaceae bacterium | reverse complement strand
CCTCCGCGCACGCGCCGCCGCCGATCTCCAGCCGCGCCAGCGCCTCGCCCGGCAGTGCCAGGATCACCGCCGCGACCTGTTCCGTCCGCCGCCCGCCCTTTTCCCAAATCACCTCCCAGGCTCCTCCGGCTGCCGCCGCCGCCGCCGGCTCCACCCGCACGACCCGCGCCCCGTATTCGACACTGCCGGACGGCAACCGCGCCGCGAGCGCGGCGGGGATCGTTTCAAGCCCTTCCGCAAACGAAAAAATCCTCGCCGACGCCGTCGCCGCCGCCGCCGTCCGGGCCGCTCGGCGCGCCCTCGCCGCGGCGATCCCGCCGCGAATGAGGGAGCCGTATTTTTGTTCCAGTTCCCACAACAACGGGAACGCATGCCGGGCCGAGAGTTTTTGGAGATCGCCCGCGTAGATGCCCGAGACGAGGGGATCGACGGCATAATCCGCCAATTCCCGTCCAAAATGCTGCGCGACAAATTCGCCCAGTGGCAGATCCTCCGTCCGCTGGCGGGGTCGCCGGAACAGGTCGCCGAAAATCCGCAACTTGCCGCGCAACGAAAGCAACGGCGTGGTCACCGCCGACATCGGCGACGACGGCGCCGCCACCGGACGTCCGCGACGCACGATGAACCGTTTTTTCGCCTCCGGTTGCGCGTACTGGCGGGCCTCCGCGAGGCCGAGTTCGGCGAGCAGCGCCGCGAGTTCCGGTTTGGTGTCGAGGAGCGAGTTGGGGCCGGCCTCGCTCAGCCACCCGCCGTCGCGCTCGCTGCGGACCAGCCCGCCTGGCCGCGGGGTTGCCTCGAAAAGCCGCACGGCATGACCTTCGCGTGCGAGCCGGTGCGCCGCGACGAGTCCGGTAATGCCGCCGCCAATGATGGCGACAGGATGTCGGGAGCGGGAAGACGTGGCCGTAGGCATGGCCGGTTTGTTGCCTGGGTTGTTCACTGGTGGTGCGCGACTGCGCTCCTGCAAAAATGTGTCCGCGCAAGATCAGTCAAGAGCGGATGTCCCGCAGAATGCCCCGCGGGTGTAACCGGAAGTAACCGGATTCCCGCATCCCTGGTACTTTGCCAGAGGGAACCCGGGTCGAAATCCGCCCGGAAATTGCCTCCCCTCTCCCCCCCCCGCACACTCCGCCTCATTCGTATGAACAACAGAAGCAAACCTGCAAACATTGCCTCGCTTGTAGTAATCGCGGCGACCCTGTGCGTCGCGAATCCGGCGCGCGCCCAGGACGCCGCGCCGACGCCAACGCCAACGCCGGAGCTGGCGCCGGAGCCGGTCCTGTTTCTGGATGGCGCGGGTTATTCCTGTCTCCCCGGGGACTCCGCCGGCGGGACGTGGGTGGACAGGAGCGCCTCGCACAACAACGCTGTTTCCCAAAACTACTGGCTCAGCCCGGCTCTCAAAACAAACGCCACGCCCAACGGAAAAAATTCCGTTGATTTTTACAACAACGGCTATCGCAACGACAGCGAGGGCGATCTCGCGTGGGCGAAGCCGTTGAAACTTGCGACCGCGCTTGATTCCGCCGCGTTCACCACCGCACCGACCTTCACGCTCACCTTCCTCGCCAAAATTGACGCGCCGACGGGGACCAATCCGGTTATGCTGTTCGGCACAACCACGAGCGGCGCGCTCGCTTACCGGATCAACACCGCTGGCACGCAGACATTGACGCGCTATGGCACCGGAGATGTTGCCAACAGCCCGGCCACGGAGGGCAATGTCTATACGTTCGGGACGTGGGCGATTTTCACCGTGACCTATGATTATCAGGCGGGCACCAGGATGTATTTGAACGACAAAATGGTCTGGTCGAACACCGCGCTGAACATTTCCTTTACTGCGAGCGCGCTCACATTGATTGGCAGCACTCCGTTTCAGGGCGAAATCGCGGCAGTGAAAGTTTACGACTCGGTCTTGAGCACCGGGCAGTTGACGGCGGACTATACGGCATTGATCGCGTCCTATATAACCGCGGCGCCCGAGACGCCAGCGGTGCCGGAGCCGGAAAACACGGCGGCGTTTCTGGGTGCGTTCATGGCGGCGGCAGGCGCTGTGCTTGTAACATTGCGCAATCGCAAGCACGTCCGTTAATCGCGACACGACTCGCTCCCCCCCCCCCCCTTTTTTTTTTTGCGAAAGGCACTGATTATGAAAAGAGGATTTACACTCGTCGAATTGCTGGCGGTGATTGCGATCATCAGGGTTTTGGCGGCAATATTGATCCCGGTTGTCGGCAGCGTGCGAGCGAGCGCCGCCAGTGCGCGGTGCCTCTCGCACCTGCGGCAGGCCGGTATCGCCTTCGCCAACTGGTCGGCTGACAATAAAAACCGTCTCTGTATATCGTGGTACGACTCGACAACCCTGAACGCGAACGGCAATGCGACCTTCGACAGTATTGTCTGGCCCAAACGCATCGAACCGTATGTCGGCGCCGTGTCGGGCAATAACAAACTCTGGAACTGCGCCTCGCAACGCCACGACCCGGGCATTGCCGCCGACTGGTGGCCCAACAGCGGACCGACGACCGGCGGGGGCGGCGGGTGGGGCGGCTTCACCGCGCCGGTTGATTACGCGCAAAACCTCCTCCCTCCTTATGAAAATCCGTGGGCCGGCTACAGGGGCGGCGTGCCGGTGAACAGGGATATTTTTATGTATTCGGGCAGTGTTGGCGTGCCGCTCTCGAAAATTGTCAATCTGGTCGAGGGGCGGAATATCTTTTCCGGCGAGAGCGACTGGAACAACCAGATAAAACCCTACACCCGGGCGCACAGGGACAGTACAAACATCCTCTTTCACGACGCCCACGTCAAAAGCATCCGGGGGGAGATTCCTTTCCTCCGCGTCCGCGACGGCGAACTTCAATAAAGTAACGTTTTTTTAACCACTAATGGACACTAATGAACACTGATGGACACCAATAAATACCAATAAACATCAGGGCACTTTGAAAAACTCCTTTTCCAGACAAACGAACCAACCGCGAATGGACGCGAATGAACGCGAATGTTTTTCAAGAAAACCTGCTCTTGTTCAGCAAAATTATCTCCTTTCCGGATTCGCGTCCATTCGCGTTGCCTTCGCGGTTAAAACGACTTTTTCAAAATGCCCAAAATTCCCTTACTTTATAAAATTCTGTCAATTCTGTCGTTCGCGGGCGCATTCGCGTTCGCGGCGGCATTCGCGGCGGATGGCGGCGGGGCGGGAAGCCGGAAAAACGAAGGACCGGTTATCAACAAAAACGGCGGCTTCGAGGAAGGACTCGGAGCGTACCACATTGTCCGTCCGGACGATTGTGTGCTCGACGAGGATGAAGTCTGGCGCGGGCAATTTTCCCTGCGCCTGACCGTCTCGCCGGAGACCGCCGCCGGGAATGACGACCCGATGGTTGTCGCCGGCTATACCATTCCCGCGCCCCGGACCGCCACGCCGCCAACACGCTATATATTCCGTTGCGCCGTCAAAACGGAAAACATGGACCCCGCGTTTCCCGCCAGGATTTTGTTGAACGCCGACGGCATCCCGGGCGTCCCCAGGCCCGGACGCGGGCTGCCGCAAAACGAAAAGCTGGTTTTCAGCACCGACAGGGACTGGACGCCGCTCGAAGTCGAGCTGACCGGCTTGCCCCCCGAGGCCACGGTCATTGGCTTCACGATTCGCCTGCCCCGCCAGTCCAAAGGCACTCTCCGGGTGGATGAAATCGAGTTGCGCGAAACCACCTCGCCCGCCGCTCCATCGCCGTAACATCCCTTATAACACATCCCTTATGAAATACACAAAAACCCGCGCTGTTCTTTTGACGGCATTTTTCCTGACGACATTGCTCTCGTCCGGATTCATTGCATCCGCATTTGCGAACTGGGCGCTCGATCTGGATCAAGCCCACTCCGCATTGTCGCTCTACGAGCGTGGCGACGAGGCAGTTGTTTCCCTGACATGGGCGGGGGGGGGGGGGGGGGGGGGGGGGGGGGGGGGGGGGGGGGGGGGGGGGGGGGGGGGGGGGGGGGGGGGGGGGGGGGGGGGGGGGGGGGGGGGGGGGGGGGGG
>JAISAX010000139.1 GCA_031266495.1 Opitutaceae bacterium | reverse complement strand
CCGGTTTGTCCATTAGTAACGATAAAATTCGTGCCGACGACGGAGTTGAGACCGTCATAGGCTCCGTTTTTCCAATCCATCCTTTCACGACTCCAGGAGCCGGTGGAATCTACGACGTCAACGAGAGTCCAGCTCCCGTTGGGATTTTCGGTTAGAGTCCAGCCGGTGCCGTTCGCGGGAAGCGCGGCGGGCAATGAGGAGTGAATCGCAGATGCAACTACGACGGCGGGGAGAAAACGCGCGAGGCGGAGGATTTGTGTTTTCATGACAGGTGGTTTGGTGGGCGTTGTTTATCGGGAAGAAAACTCCTGCCGGAGTCCGTCACTGTAACAACCTCAAACCGCCACTCGCCACGATGTTATATACATATCCATGAGGGTTGCCATTTCGTCCGGCTGGCGCGGGCGTCGCAAGCGACGCCCCTACCGCCGGGGTTGTTCCTTCGTCTCCCCTCGCTCAGGCGGGCAGGGAAAAACCGAGTTGCTGGCGCAGTTCGACACGCGACAGCGTAGTGTGCGGGCGCAGCCAGAGGCGCACTTGCAATATCGGATACGGACAAAAGGAATTCTCGCCTCCGGGTCTGCGTTTGTCCGCCGGAATCGCAACCACGTCCAGACCGTGCTCCCGGAGCGTGGCGGAGGCCGGCGCACACAAAACGGTGACGGTGCGGGCGTCGTCGCCGGAACCGGAATGCCAGCGAAGGGCACGCGGCCAGCCGGTGTCGCGGCGGTGTCCGGCAACAAGGGGTTGCCAGTTGGTTGTCGCGGTTGCGGTTGCGGGCGCGGTTGCGTCAAAGGTGATCTCCGGCGCGAGCGGAGCGGGAATCGCCAGACAAAAGGCGGCGGAACGCAGATATATGCCGGTCGGAAAACTGGCTCCCCAACACAGTTCGATGGCGTCGCGGGTGTAGGCGTTTTTCACAAAAAAACGGATGCCTTGCGCGCGCAGGTTGCGCGACCATGCGAGGGTGCTCGCAATGGCGGCTTTTCCGGATACGTCCCCTGGCTGCGTGCTGGCGTCCGTTGTATCGGGAAACGGGATGCGGAGGGGCGAGGTGTAGGGTTCAAAGCTGTCGCGCGTGTAAAGTTTGCCGTCGGCGGTGGCGATGGACAGCGAGGTTTCGTCTTCGAAGCTGGTGGCGATGCTGCGGTGCGTGTTGCCGTTTACATCGACGAGTTCCATGTGCCAGAGGCCGGCGGGGTCGTTGGAGGTCGCGTAGAGCAACTGGTTGCCGGACATCAGGGTGGCGAGTGGCGCGCCACCGTGGATGCATCCCAGGTTGGGGTCTCCGTATTTGTGGACGGCGGGGATGTTGCAGAGGCTGGTTGTCCCTACAAAACTGGTTTCGTAGCGAGGCGTGCTGATGCGGGCCCAGTTGTGCCACCAGGCGTAATCGAGCGCGGGGGGAGGCTCAACGGGCGGGATGGCTCCGAGGTTGTATTCGTAAAGGGCACGGGCGAGTTGCGCGTAAAAGCGCGCGCCGTTCAGGACGGGGAATTGTTTCTCGATCGTGATTTTGTGTCCGTAGGGGAACCGGGCGACGAGGCCGTTTGTAGCGAAGGTGGGACTACGTTGGAGAAATTCCGCGTAGCGGTCCACATACCAGCGGAACCAGCCGGCGGGAATGGGATGGTGGTGGCCGTTGGTGGTGTCGTGCGCGGCGAAGGCGGCGGCTTCGACAGGGACGGATTCGAGGAGGCAGCCGCCGTACCAGGCGCGGTGCACGCCGTATCCGTCGAGGTCGGACGCGGTGTGGCCGGCTCGCGACAGGTTGCGGAGCAGGCCTGCGATGTAGTGGCGACAAAATACATCCCGTTGCGGATGGTCTCCGTGTTTGAAAACGCCTTCGCGCAGGCCGTGCAGGTAAACGAAGAGGAAGCCTTGTTGTTCGGTGCAGTAATAAACGGGGGTGTGGGTGTTGGTGGCGTATTCGGTGGTGGTGCCGGAGGTGCAGGTGTAGTTCCAGGTGTAGTCGGGGTGGAGGCTGGGCTGGAGAAGCCCGCCGGCGTGCGCGATGGGGGCTTGATAGGCGTGGATGCCGTTCTCCCAGAGGGCGAGGCAGGCGTTTTTGTAATGTTCCTGCCCCGTGAGGCGCCAGGCCCAGTACCAGGCGCGGAGTTCGAAACGCATTTGCTGGGTGCGTCCGCAGATGCCGTCGGGCAGGCGGATAACGGGATGGTTTTCAACGATTCGCACAACCGCGGCGCGGGCGGCGTCAATGGCGGTAATGATGTCGGCATCGCTTCCAAAACGTCGCGCGTAGTGGGCGAAGGTGGCGAGGCCGTCCAGGACGTGACAGGCGTTGGCGGGATGGTCGCTGAGGGTGCCGTCCGGTTCGCGGATGAGGCCGTCGGTGGTGACGTTGGCGGCGAGGTACCGGGCCAGCGGGATGGCGCGGGCGGAGTGGTGTGGTGCGGCGGTGTTCCTGGCGTTCGCGAGCGCCTGGTAGGTGTGGTAAATGAGCAGGTATTGCTGGATGCCGGGCGCGGCGAGGTCGGCGGCGGAGGTGGCGTCGAGGTTGCGATAGGCGCCGGCGTCGGCGTCCCATGCGGAATCCAGCGCGGCGGCGAATCCGGGGTTTTGGAGAAAGGCGCCGAGGTCGATGGTTGGCCCGGTGTTGGGGTTGGTGTTGGTCATGGTGGGAACTTCCGGGAGGTTCAGAGTTTTTTGGTGAAAAAATGATGCAGGCCTCCGTGGGTTTCATAACGGATTTCCAGTGTGCTGCCGGTTGGCGGCCGGGTGAGGAAGCGGGTCTCGTATGTGCTGCCAGCGGAGACGCTATGGGCCAGGTCGGCCAGGGGGACTTCCTGGTCGCCCGTGATGAGGGTGAAGGTGACAGCGTTCATGGCGGCCCCGGAACGGTTTTTGAAGAGTACCTGGCCGTTTTTTTGCGTCAGTTCAAAGGGCAGGAACAGGTCTTGTAAAAATTGGCGTCCGCGCGCGTCGTCGAGTTCGCCGTGCCAGGCAAAGATCATGCCGCCAATGGAGCCGGGGGTCGTGGAAAGGAGGTCCCATTTGCCGCGCATTTCCTTTTCCCACTGGTCAATATTGTCCCGGCGGGAAGATTGTTTTTCCATGCCCCACTCGGTGAATAGCAAGGGGCGTCCTTGTGCGGCGGCGAGTACGGCGGGGAGTTCGGCGCGCAGGTCGTCGGCGTTTTTGTAGGTGTTCCAGCCAATGACGTCCTGACCTTCAAGGAAGAACCAGTTTTGTCTCCACATATCGAGATTGGCGTAGGTGACTGGACGCCGGACGGGGTCGTGAGCGCGGAACGCATCGCGTATGCCTTCGATATAGCGTTCCAGCACGGGGCGGTCATCGTAACCGGGGGTGTGATGTATTTCGTTTCCACCATTCCAGAGGAGGATGTTGGCATGGCGGTGTTGCTGGATCGTCATGAGGCGCTGGCGATCCAGGGCCAGGCGCAGGTCGGGTTCCACGAGTTGCCCGAAAGCTCCCATGCTCCAGTTGGTGGAACTTGCGGCGGTTGTCGGCATGACCATGAAGCCGTATTCAAACGCAACTTGTATTTGCCAGTCTTCGGCTGGTTCCATGCGCAGGGTGTTGAGGCCGAGTTGTTGATATAGACGCAGCGTGCGCAGGAATTCGCGCTTTGTAACGCGGCGGTCGTTGTTCCATTCGACTCCAGGCCCCGCGTTGATGCCTCGAACGAGAAATGGTTCGCCGTTCACGAGCAAACGCCGGTTTTTTGTTACTTCTATAACCGAACCGTCAAAGTTGATAGCACGGGTCTCCAGAAGGGTTCCCTTTGCATCCAGCACGGCGGCCTGCACGGTGTGGTTCCCGAAACGTGCCGGCAGGTCGATGTCGGCGGTCGCTTTTCCTGATGGGGAAAGGGATACGTTTATTGTTATTTCCCCGCAGCGAAAAACCACGGTGTGAGCCGCCCTGGCGCGTTCCGGTAGCAGTTCACAGGTAAAATGATGCGTGGCTTGGCCATCATCGCGAACCGTGGTTGCGGGTTCGCGCGAAAAGGCGGCTATGAGGGGGTGAGGCTGGATTGCGAGTGTCGCATGGCCGAGGATGCCGTATATGTTTTGCGCGGAGCGGTCGTCACGGTGTCGATAGATCCACCAGCCTCTCACCGGATTTCCATAGGCGCGGATGGCGATAGTGTTCCGGCCTTCTTTCACTATATCGCTGACATCGTAACCCGATGGCCATTCTTCCTGGCCGGAATAGAGCGGGAGCACCGCACGGTTGGCATTCCGGGGCACGGCATTCTTGTCAAAGGGGAATGGCAATCCGACGCGTTCAAAATGTTGCCAGGTTATTCCTTTTTCCACCGGGACTCCGAAATGATGGCGGCTGCCGTTTTCGGCGACCCAGTCCAGACGTTTTTCCACCGAGGTCTGGGTGCCGATGAGGTGTCCGTTCAGATAAATGCGCGCGTCGTCCGCAATATCATCAAAGCGCAGATAGATTTTGCGATATCCGCCAAAGGCGTCGGGCTGGAGGGGCGGGAGAGGCGGGAGTTCGATTTCGCGTC
>JAISAX010000130.1 GCA_031266495.1 Opitutaceae bacterium | reverse complement strand
GGTTGGCGGGCCCCCTCGCTGGCGTGCCACACAGCCCACCGGCACAGGCAGGAATGCCTGTGCTACCTTTTAAGCCGGCGATACGCCGGACACCGCCGCCGGCGGCGCCAGTGAACGCCAAAGGCGTTCGGACAATAAAGGGAGGGTTGGCGAGCTTGCGAGCCTACCCTGTCACCACCGCCCCAATGCCCCACAACCCCAACGGGGTTGCACACACCGCCGGTGTGTCGGGGAATGTGTGCAACCCCGTTAGGGTTGATGTGTTGGGCGACGGGAACCCAAGGTAGGCGCTCGTGCCTCGCGCCAACCCTGGGCTTTATTGTTGAACGCCGTTGGCGTTCAATGGAGTTTGGCTTGAAGGGAGAGGTGAAGCCGAACGCCTTTGGCGTTCAATGCCCTTAAGTTTAAGCGCAAACCTTCGCTTTCGGACTTCAACTTAAACTTCCAACTTAAACTGCCGGCGAAGCCGGCTTGCTGCCGCCTTTTCATTCTTTTTCCCTGACGCGGACGGGGTTTCGTATCATTTTTGGCGCAATATGAATCAACGTCGAAAGATAATCCTGATCGTCTCGGTCGCGGCGTTCCTGATTATTGCGCTCGGAATGAACCGCTACTATGACGCCGACCGCCAGCTCGATCGCGGCTGGACGGGATTGGTGGAGTCGATCGAGTCGCGCAGCGCGTTCGGCGTGAACCGGTTGCTCGCACCGGATTACACGGATTGCTGGGGCTACGACAAGGACTCGCTGGGCAAGGATCTCTGGCGCATCTTTTACCCGTTCGAGAGCATCGGGCTCACGCCTCACGAGGTGCTGGTCGTCCGCGAGGGAGACACGGCCACGATCAGCGCCAAATTCACGATGGTCTCGACCGGCTCCGGCCTCGGCGCCGACGCGCAAAACCAAGTCAACCGGCTCACCGAGCCGTTTGTCATCCAGTGGCGGCGCAACAGCGGTTTTCCGTGGTCGTGGAAAATCACGCGCATCGACCAGCCCGAATTTGACGCCAAACGCTACCAGCGACGCCGGTCGGCGGCGCCGTTGGGGTTCTGAGCGCGCTTCTTCGTTATTCCGCGGCTTCGGGGCCGGGCCCGCTCCGCGCCACCGTCAACGGCAAGCGTTTTGCCGGGACGGATGGGGCAAGGGAGCGGCGGCGGGGATGCCGCGGGGGGGACAGACAGGAATGTCTGTCCTACCTTGGACGGATGGGGCAGGGGAGCGGCGGCGGGGATGCCGCGGTTTCGCGATTCCGGGGCCGGGCCCCGGAGGTTTCGCGTTTTTTGTCCGGTTACAGGTAGTCTTGATAAACCGGCTCGAACATCGACTGGCGGATGTCGGCTTCGAGATCGGCGGGTTTGGGCAGCGTGGCCAGGCCTTCCTTGTGGGCTTCCTTGGCGACCTCGACCGCGATGGCGAGCGAGACGGCGCGGATGCGGGTGAGGGCGGGATAAACGCGGCCTTTCGCGAGGTCGTCCTCGCCGACCATGGCGGCAAGCGTGCGCGCGGCGGTGAGGAACATGCGGTCGGTCACTTCCGTCGCGCCGCAGGCGAGCGCGCCGAGGCCGATGCCGGGGAAGATATAGACGTTGTTGCCCTGGCCGGGAACGAAGGTGCGTCCGTCGAGTTTCACGGGGTCGAAGGGGCTGCCGCTGGCGAAAATGGCGCGGCCTTCGGTCCATTGATAGGTTTCTTCGGCGGTGCACTCGGCCTTCGCGGTCGGGTTGGACAGGGCGAAGATGACCGGGTGCGGGTTGAGCGCGGCCATGCGGCGGATGATCGGTTCGGTGAAGGCGCGCGCCTGGCTCGACACGCCGATGAGGGCGGTGGGCTTGAGCGTCTCGACCGCCTCGGCGAGCGTGGCGATGGGCGCGTGGTCGTGCGCATAGGGGAGCTTGTGGTGGGCGAGGGGGCGGCCCTGGCGGTTTTTCACGACGAGGCCCTGGGAGTCCACAAACCAGCAGCAGGCGCGGGCCTGCGCCTCGGTGAGGCCGGCGTTCATGGCGGCGGTGACAAAGAGGTCGGCGATGCCGGTGCCGGCCTCGCCCGCGCCGAGGAAGAGGATGCGCTGCTGTTCGATGCTGCCGCCGGTGATGCGGTGCGCGGCCAGGAGGCCGGCCAGGGCGACGGAGGCGGTGCCCTGGATGTCGTCGTTGAAGGAGCAGATTTTGGCGCGGTTGGCGGCGAGGAGGCGGAAGGCGTTGGTGTTGCCGAAGTCCTCCCACTGGAGGAGGGCGCGGGGGAAGACGGCTTTCACGGCGGCGACAAACTCGTCGAGGAATTCGTCGTATTCGGGGCCGCGGAGGCGTTTTTGATTGAGGCCGATGTAGAAGGGGTCGTTGCGGAGGGTGTCGTTGTTGGTGCCGACATCGAGGGTGATGGGCAGGCAGTAGCCGGGATGCACGCCGGCGCAGGCGGTGTAGAGGGAGAGTTTGCCGACGGGGATGCCCATGCCGAGGGCGCCGAGGTCGCCGAGCCCGAGGATGCGTTCGCCGTCGGTGACGACGATCATGCGCACGTCGGCGATGGGCCAGTGGCGGAGGATTTCGGCGATGCGGCCGCGTTCGCGGATGCTGATGAAGAGGCCGCGCGGGCGGCGGAAGATGGAGCCGTATTCGAGGCAGGCCTGGCCGACGGTCGGCGTGTAAACGAGGGGCATCATTTCCTCGATGTGGTCCTGGACGAGGCGGTAGAAGAGGGTTTCGTTGCGGGTCTGGAGGGTGGTCAGGTAGATGTATTTTTCCAGGTCGGTGGGCTTGCGGCGCAGGTTGCCGAGGGCGCGCTGTTTTTGCTCCTCAAGGGTGAACACGCGCGGCGGCAGGAGGCCGCGCAGGCCGAGGGCGTCGCGTTCGGCTTCGTTGAAGGCGGTGCCCTTGTTGCGGAGCGCGTCGGTCATGAGGCTCATGCCGCGCGGTTGCGCGGAGGCGCCGGAGGCGTGGAGTTTGTCGGCATTCTGTTTTTTCATGGGAGAGGATAGGCGAAACGGAACATGTTGGACGGGCGGGGGCGCGGTGTCACGTTTTTGCCGCGCGGAGAGGAAAAATTGGGTGCAACAGGAAGTGATGTCACGCCATTATAAATCGTTCTCGTTCTCTTACTCGTTCTCGTTCTCGAAACATCCCGTAGACGGAGAGAACGAGAAAGAGTAAGAGAACGAGAACGATTTCGGAGGGCGGGTTGCACAGGGGGCCGAGTTTACATGAGGCGCGCGCGGGGCGTGAGGATTTTCCGGGCACGACTTGGGACAAAATCGACTTTGATTTTGTGCGGGGAGGGGGGCGGATGGGCGATCTTAGGGGACGGAGGGGCGGTTGCGGTGTTGGAGGCGGGCCTGGGTCATGCGTTCGCGGATGCCGCCGTGGGTGATGAAGTCTTTTTCCAGATAGGCGAGGTAGCGGTCGGTGAGGTAATTGGTCTGGTGAATGAGGCAGATGGCGATATTGGCGATGGTTTCCGGCGGACGAGTTTCGACGAAGGGACGGTAGAGTTCGTAGGTCTGAGGCTGGCGGCGTCCGAGACGGCGGATGTAGAGGGACTCGCGGGAGTCCTTGGGCCAGAGAGGGTGGTCGCGGACGCGGAGGTAGTCGGCGTAGTCGTCGAGGAGTTCGGCGAGGCTGGCACGGGCGACGTTGGTGAGTTTGATTTCGGTTTCCTTCGAGGCGCGGGAGGCGCGGCTGCCTTCGAAGAGGTTCTTTTTGCCGGAGCGGGCGGCCTGGATCATCTGGTCGATGGTGCGGTCGCCCTTGGCGAGGTAGCGGTGGCAGAAACGGAAGGTGATATCGTAAACGGCTTCGGCTTTCTGGAAAGCGAGCAGGCCCTCGTGGTTGCCGTGGTTGACGAGGATGGCGGGGGGAGTGTCTTTTTTTATGGGCCCCATGGGGCTTATGTGGCTTATGGGGCCCATGGAGGGGAAGCCTAAAATGCGTCGGGCATCAGGCGGAGGCGAGGAGGCGGCGGAGGGTGGCGTCCACTTCGGCGGGGTTGACTTTGCCCCGGCTGGCTTTCATCACGGGGCCTTTCAGGCCGTTGATGGCACTTTCCTTGCCCGCGCGAAATTCGGCGGCGGCTTTCGGGTTGGCGGCGATGGCGGCGCGGCACCATTGCTCGAGTTCGCCGGCGTCGGCGGGGGTGGATTTCAGGCCGCGACGGTCGGCGATTTGTTCGGGCGGTCCGCCGGTGGCAGCCATTTCGGCAAAGACTTCCCTGGCGGTGTTGTTGGTGAGAAGGCCGCCGGCGATGAGTTTGACGAGGGCGACGAGGTTGGCCGGGGGGATTCTGGCGGCGGCTTCATCGAAGGTGGCGCGAGTGGCGCCGATTTCGCGGAGGAGGTCGTTGGCGAGCCAGTTGGCGAGGGGTTGGGCGAGGGTCGCGGCGGCGGGGCCGACATCACCGGCGGGGGCGGCGAGTCGCACGGCGGTGTCGTAGTAATCGGCGAGGGGTTTGTCCCAGATGAGAACGCTGGTGAGGGTGTAGGGGAGATTGTGCTCGGCCATCAGGCGGCGCTGGCGGTCGAAGGGGCGCTCGGGGAGGGTGGCGGCGATGGAATCGCGCCAGACGGCGTCGATGCGGACGGGCATGAGGTCGGGGTCGGGGAAGAAGCGGTAGTCGTGCGCGTCTTCCTTGGAGCGGAG
This sequence comes from Opitutaceae bacterium, assembly GCA_031266495.1. The sequence continues at coordinate 6,786 of JAISAX010000130.1, read as the reverse complement.
GGATTGCGAGGCGCCGGTGAGGCCGTCGTAGTCGCGGGTCTCCTGCGCGACCTGGCCGCCGGACTGGACGAGGGTGGTCTGGCGGCGGATTTCGTGGGCGATGGCGTCGCGGACGTAGGCGATGGAGTTGAGGTTTTTCATCTCGACCTTGGTGCCGAGCGCGGCGGCGCCGGCGGGACGGATGGAGACGTTGACGTCGCAGCGCATCTGGCCTTTTTCCATGTCGCAGTCGGAGACGCCGCCTTGCTGCATGAGGGCGCGGAGGGCGGTGAGGAAGGCAAAGGCTTCGTCGGCGGAGTGCAGCGCGGGTTCGGTGACGAGTTCCATGAGCGGGGTGCCGGCGCGGTTGTAGTCAACGAGGGAGTCGGTGGCGTGGTGGTTGAGCTTGCCGACGTCCTCTTCGAGGTGGATGCGGTTGAGGGGGATTTTTTTGTGCGCGCCCATGATGTTGCGGGCGGGGCCGGGGAGTTCGATTTCGACTTCGCCGCCGAGGCAGACGGGGCGGAATTGCTGGGTGAGCTGGTAGTTTTTCGGGGAGTCGGGATAGAAGTAGTTTTTGCGGTCCCAGCGGCATTCGTCGGCGATGCGGCAGTGGACGAGGAGGCCGGCGCGGATGACTTGGTCGATGGCGGTTTTGTTGAGGACGGGGAGCGCGCCGGGAAGGGCGAGGACAACGGGGTCGGTGAGGGTGTTGGGTTCGTGCCCGTAGCCGGCGGGGGCGCGGGTGAACATCTTGGTGCGGGTCTTGAGCTGGATGTGGACTTCAAGTCCGATGACGGCTTCGTAGTGCATGGGAGGAAGTAGTGAGTAGTGAGTAGCGGGTAGTGAGTAGTGGGTGGCGGGTAGTGAGTAGTGGGTGGCGGGTGGAATGGGAGAGATGGGAGAAATGGGAGGAATGGGAGGGATGGGAGAGGCGGGCGGGGGCGGGCAAGGGCGCTGCCGCGCCTGCCCGCTGCGCACTGCACGCTGCTCAGAGTCGGGGATGACGGGTGTGCCAGTCGTGCGCGGCCTCGTAGTCACGGGCGATCTGGAGGAGGTCGGTTTCCTTGAAGGGTTGTCCGAGGAGCTGGAGGCCGATGGGGAGGTTGTCCTTGCTGTAGCCGCAGGGCAGGCTGATGCCGGGGAGGCCGGCAAGATTGGCCCCGATGGTGTAGATGTCGGAGAGGTAGAGCGCCATCAGGTTTTTGGCGTATTCGCCTTTCTTGAAGGCGGTGCCGGGATTGGCCGGCGTGATGATGGCATCCACCTGCTCGAATGCTTTCTGGAAATCCTGGCGGACAAGGGTGCGGACTTTTTGGGCGCGGAGGTAGTAGGCGTCGTAGTAGCCGCTGCTGAGGACGTAGGTGCCGAGGATGATGCGGCGCTTGACTTCGGGGCCGAATCCTTCGGCGCGGGTTTTGGCGTAGATGTCAACGGCATCGGTCGCGGCGGGGGAACGGTGACCGTAGCGGATGCCGTCGAGCCGGGCGAGGTTGGAGGAGCATTCCGCCGTGGCGATGATGAAATAGACACTGAGGCAGTGCTCGGTGTGGGGCAGGGAGATTTCGCGGATTTCACAGCCGAGTTTTTTATAGTGGGCGACGGCTTGCCCGACAGCGGCGCCGACTTCGGGGTCGAGTCCCTCGCCAAAGTATTCGCGCGGGATGCCGAGACGGCGGGGCGCGGAGCGGGGCGGCCTGGAATGAAGCGCGGCGCGGTAATCGGGAATGGCGATCTGGCAGGAGGTGGAATCGAGCGGATCGTGTCCGGCGATGGCTTGCAGGAGGATGGCGGTGTCCTCCACGGTGCGGGTGAGGGGGCCGATTTGGTCCAGCGAGCTGGCAAAGGCGGCGAGTCCGTAGCGGGAGACGAGCCCGTAGGTGGGTTTGAGGCCGGTGACTCCGCAAAAGGCGGCGGGCTGGCGGATGGAGCCGCCGGTGTCGGAGCCGAGGGCGCCGATGGCCTCGCCGGCGGCGACGGCGGCGGCGCTGCCTCCGGATGAGCCGCCGGGGACGCGCGTGAGATCGTGGGGATTCGCGGTGGCGCCGAAGGCGGAGTTTTCCGTGGACGAGCCCATGGCGAATTCGTCGAGATTGAGGCGGCCCCAGATGACGGCGCCGGCATTCCTGAGCCGGGTGATGACGGTGGCGTCGTAGGGGGAGCGGTAGCCTGCGAGGATTTTGGACGAGGCGGTGAGGGGCTGGCCGGTGACGGCGATGTTGTCCTTGATGCCGATGGGAATGCCGTCGAGCGGCCCGCGGGCGTGGCCGGCGGCGCGGCGTTCGTCGGAGGCGCGGGCCTGGGCGAGGGCGTCGGCGGCGTCCCAGGAGGTGAAGGCGCGGATGCGCGGTTCGACGGCGGTGGTGCGGTCGATGACGGCCTGGGTGAGTTCGACGGAGGAAAGTTCCTTTTTCGCGAGGGCGTCGGCGAGGTCGGCGATGGTGCGGTGGGTCATGGGTGGAGTTTTTTGAACAGAAGGAAACGGAGGGAACAAAGAAGACGTGTCATAGGGTGTTGGCGCCGGGGAGAATCAGGCGGTGCATGTCTTCGCGCAGGGTGGCGTTGTTGCAGTTGAACAGCGATGCGCCTCCATCGCCGCGCCGATGACTGCGTTGGAGATGGCGTCTGCCTTGGGAAAAAGCGGGTGCATGGTTTTCTTGGTTCCCTTTGTTGCCTTCTGTAAAAAATAATCAGCACGGTTTCATTCGACGACTTTGGGGACGGAGATCATGCCGTCGCGCTGGGCGGGGGCGTTGAGGAGCGCCTGTTCGGGGGTGAGGGTGGGGCCGGGTTCGTCGGCCTGCCAGACGTTGTAGATGGGAAAACCGTGCGCGGTGGGTTCGACGCGGGCGACGTCCACTTGCTTGAGTTTTTCGATGTGGGCGAGGACATCGCCGAGCTGGGCGGAGAAGGCGGCTTTTTCCTCCGGCGTGAGGTCGATGCGGGCGAGGCGGGCGATGTGGTCGATGTCGAGGTCGGCGGGCATGGCAGGAAGATTGCTTATTTTCGGATTTGCCAGGGGGTGGATTTGGCGAGGTCGGTCTGGAGCTTGGTGAAGGCGGCGTTGACTTCGTCGTCGGTCAGCGTGCGGTCGGCGGCGCGGAAGGTCAGCGAGAGGGCTAGGCTCTTTTTGCCGTCGGGGAGGTTCTGGCCCTGGTAGAGGTCGAAGATGTTGACCGATTCCACGGCGAAGGTTTTGCCGGCGATTTTGGCCGCGGTGGTTTTGAGTTTGTCGGCCACGTCCCCGGCGGGCGTGGCGGCGTCAACCACGAGGGCGAGGTCGCGCGTGGTCGGGGGATAGGCGGTGAAGGGTTGAAAGCGGGTGCGTTTTGACCCGGTCGCGAAAATCTGCCGGGGCAGGAGCAGTTCGCCGGCGATGATGGTGTGGCCTTTGATGTCGCGGGCGCGGGCCGTCTTCGCGTCGATGAGGCCGCAGGCGAGCTCGATTTGGCGGGCCCGGTCGGTGGTCTGCGCGGAGTGATTGCGCTGCCAGAGCGCGGGGGCGGGGGGAGGGGCGAATTTCCCGGCGCCGGCGGTGTTGTCGGTGACGAGATGGAACTGGAGGCGGGCGGCGGAGATGCCGGCGAGCGCCGCAAGGTCGAGCGCGAGTTTTTTTGCGTGGTAGAAGTCAACGGGGGCGCGTTCGAGCCAGGCGCGGGTGGCGGGGGCGGCGAGGACGACGAACGACACGGCGGTGAGTTCGCGCAGGGCTCCGTCGGGCGCGGGGCGGAAGACGCGGCCGATTTCGAAGAGGCGGCGGGGGGCGTTGTGCGCGGCGAGGTTGAGCGCGAGGGCGTCGAGCAGGCCGGGGATGAGCGAGGGGCGGATGTGGCCGAGTTCGCTGGTGAGGGGATTGGCGAGCGCGAGGGCGTCGGCCATCGGTCGGCCGAAGAGCGCGGCGAGGTCGCGTCCGTCGCAGAGGGTGTAGTGGACGCATTCGGCGAACCCCTGGCCGGCGAGATGGGCGCCGGCGCGGCGGGTGAAGGTGGCGAGCGGGTCGTCGTTTTCGATTTCGCCGGGCGCGGGGGCGGCGATGGGCGTGGAGGGGATTGCAGTGGTGCCGTGGATACGGACAAATTCCTCGACGAGGTCGATGGGGCGGTCGATGTCGGAGCGGAAGGAGGGGACGGTGACGCGCCAGGGGATTTCGGATTTCGGATTTTGGATTTCGGATTGGGGCACTGCCGCACCGGTGGCGGCGCCGTTTTCCTCCACGGTGAAGCCGAGGCGGCGGTAGGTGCCGGCGATGGTGGCGTCGTCGATATCGAAACCGCAGCGGGCGCGGACGTAGCCGGCGGTGAGGTCGATGACGCGGTCGCCGCGGGAGGGCACGCCGACGACGGTGCGGGGACCGATGACCGTGCCGCCGGCGAGTTCGAGGATGAGGGCGGTGGCGCGGCGGGCGGCGAAGAGGACGCCGGCGGGATCGGCGTCGCGGGTGTAGCGTTGGGCGCTGTCGGTGGAGATGGCGAGGCGGCGGCTGGTCTTGCGAATGGGGCCGGGGCGGAACCAGGCGGCTTCGAGGACGACGTTGGCGGTGGTGTCGGTGACGCCGCTGTTTTCGCCGCCCATGATGCCGCCGATGGCGAGGGCGTTTTGGGCGTCGGCGATGACGCAGTCGGTGGGCGCGAGCGCGACGACGCGGCCTTGGTCGAGGAGTTTTATGGTTTCGCCGGGGCGGGCGGGGCGGACGTTGATTTGTTGTCCGCCGATGTTGGCGGCGTCGAAGGCGTGGAGGGGCTGGCCGGTTTCGAGCATGACCCAGTTTGTGATGTCCACGATGTTGTTGATGGGGCGCAGACCGACGGCGAGGAGGTCGCGGGCGAGCCAGTCGGGGGAAGGCGCCACGCGGATGTCACGAATGGCGGTGGCCGTATAGTAAGGGCAGGTGTCGATGGTGGTGGAGACGGAGGCGAGGAGGGGAGCGGCCTCGGCGGCGGGGGCGGGCGCGGCGGGGGTGGCGTCGGTGAGTTCGGGGAGGCGGAGGGCGCGGTCGAAATACGCGGCGAGGTCGCGGGTGACGCCGATGTGGCCGAGGCAGTCGCCGCGGTTGGCGGTGATGCTGAGGTCAAGGACGGTGTCGGGCGGCGGGAAGTGGTCGTTGATGGAGGTGCCGACCGGGAGGCCGCGGGCGGTGAGGATGAGGAGGCCGGCGTGGTCGTCGCCGAGGCCGAGTTCGCGGGCGGAGCACATCATACCCTGCGATTCGACGTCGCGGAGTTTGCTGATCTTGATCTCGAAGCCGCCAGGGAGGACGGCGCCGGGGAGGGCGACGGGGACGAGGTCGGGGGCGGCGAAGTTTTTCGCGCCGCAGACGATTTGGCGGATGCCGGCGGCGGTGCCGGTGCCGATGTCAACGCGGCAGACGGAGAGTTTGTCGGCCTTGGGGTGTTTTTCGAAGGAGAGGATTTTGCCGATAACGACATTTTTCAAGGGCTGGAGGCCTGCGCTGGTGACTTCCTCGACTTCAAGGCCGAGCATGGGAAGGGCATCGGTGATTTGCGAAAGAGAGAGGCCGGAGAGGTCGATGTAGCGGGAGAGCCACTGGAGGGAGATTTTCATGGAGAGAATACAGAAGGAATTTTTGAACAGAAGGAAACGAAGAGAACGAAGAAGAAATTGGGGGATTACGGGGTGTTGGCTCCGGGGAGAATGAAACGGTGCATGTCGTCTTTGAGAATGGGAGCGTTATAGTTAAAAATGAGGCCGACAGGAATGTTGAGAAGACGCATATAGGTCATAAGTTGGGCTTTGTGGATGGGGATGATTTTTTCAACGCACTTGCCCTCAAGGAGAAGGCATTCGTCAACAAGGATGTCGAAGCGCAGGTTTTCCTCGAAAACGAGGTCTTTGTAGGTGATGCGCACCGGGCCTTGGTTGCGGGTCGTGAGTTTTCGCAGGGAAAGTTCATGGAGAAGGCATCGTTCGTAAATGGATTCGAGAAGTCCGGGACCTTTGTCGCGATGCACCTCAATCGCGGCACCAATGACGATGCAGGAAATCGCGTCGGCTTTTGGAAACAATGGGTGCATTTTTTAGTTTTATTTTTTAGCAGAAGGAAACGAAGGGATGATAAACTGAGATGAGTGCTGGCGGTATTGGATGCGCAGCAAGGAAAATAGTGCGGCAAATGGTGATCGTTTTTTCCAACGTCTTCTTTGTGTTTTCTTCGTTTGCTTCGTTACCTTCTGTTCAAAACTTCCTACCCAAAACTTCTCACGTGAACTGGCGGAGGAAGCGGAGGTCGTTGGCGTAGAAGTGGCGGATGTCGTCGATGCCGTGGATGAGCATGGCAATGCGTTCGATGCCCAGGCCGAAGGCGAGGCCGGTCCATTGCGCGGGGTCGATTTCGACGTTTTGGAAAACTTTCGGGTCAACAAGGCCGCACCCCATGATTTCCAGCCAGCGGTCGCTGAGACGGCCGAGGTTGGGGGCCTTGATGTCCATCTCGAAACTCGGCTCGGTGAAGGGGAAAAAGCTGGGGCGGAGGCGGGTCTGCGCGGTGGCGCCGAAGATCTCGCGCACAAAGCTGTCGAGCACGCTCTTGAGGTCGCGGACGGTGATGTCGCGGTCAACCCAGAGACCTTCGACTTGGTGGAAATTGGCGGAGTGGGTGGCGTCAACGGTGTCACGGCGGAAGCAGCGGCCGGGCGCGATGATGCGGATGGGGGGCTTGCGCGCGAGCATGGTGCGGATTTGCACGGAGCTGGTGTGGGTGCGCAGGACGTAGGCTTCGCCTGCTTTTCGGGAGGCTTCGGTGGCACGGGTGCCGGGCGGGAGAAAAAGGGTGTCCTGCATGTCGCGCGC
>JAISAX010000083.1 GCA_031266495.1 Opitutaceae bacterium | reverse complement strand
GATTTCAGATTTCAGAGGAGGATTTCAGAGGCGGAATCGGGGGGGGGGGGGAGGGGAGGGGAGGGTTTTTGCGGGGCCTTCCGCGGCGGTTGCCGGGCGGGGTGTCGCTGGCGGAGGGGGGATTGCTGTGAGCCCAGAGTGTTTCGATTTCGGCGGCAGCGGCGCGGAGGCCGTCGAGGGTGAGTTTGATCTGGGCGGGTTCGTTGAGGCGGACGGTAGGCGCGCTGGCGCCGAGAGCGGCGAAGACTGTGCCCCAGGGGTCGCGGATGGGGACGGCGAGGGCGCTGATGCCTTCGCAGAGTTCGTCGTGCGTCTCGCTGAAACCCTGTTCGCGGATGGCGGCGAGCTCGCGGCGCAGGGTGGCCTCGTGTGTGATGGTGCGGGCGGTGTGGCGGGGGAGTCCGTGCTGGCGGAGGTAGGTGTCGAGATCGGCAGGGGAGAACCAGGCGAGGAGAAGTTTGCCGAAAGCAGTGCCGTGGGCGACGCCGCTCATGTCCTCGGGCTCCTGCACGCGGAGCGCCTGCTTGCTGGGGACGTATTCGAGATTGATGAGCCGGCCGTGATCGCTGGTCACGAGCATGACGGACTCGTTGAGCTCGCCGGCAACGCGATGGACGACGGCGCGGGCGGAGTTGGTCAGCGAACGCAGGTACGACGGGTGGCGGCTCAGCAGCATGAGCCGGATGCCGGCGTGAAAGAGGCGGGTCGTTTCATCCTGGCGGACGTATCCGGCGCGTGCGTACGTGGTGGCGATGTTGTGCGTGGTGGCCACGCTGATGCCGAGGAGCTGGGCGAGGGGACGCGTGCCGATGCCCTCGGGATGGCGGACGATGGCTTCGAGGACATGAAGGCTTTTTTCAAGGGTGAGGACGGTGGCCATTCGAGGGGAAATTTGCAGGTATAGTGGAGAAATAAGTGTTCTTTAATTCAGAACATCAAAATTAAAAAATGGAGGACAGGGGAACAGACAAGAAGAATATTGACGAAAATATCGGAAAATTATCCTTAGAAGCCGTATCCAATTAATCGTTCTGAATAGAAGAACAATATTATTATCTCATGAAGAAACTCCTTATGCATGCCGGTTTTTCCCTTGTGAGTTCCGTGGCCATGGCGGCTTCGGTCGATTTTGTCGTCGGGTCTGACCCGCGGATCGGGTTCAGTGATTGTTTGAGGGTTGTTCGTGATGCGGATTCCGGGGCTGCGCGGGTGGACCGTGTGCTGGAAAATGCGCGCGGTTACCGTTGGGATGCGCCGGGAGCGCGGGTGCGGTTTCGCACGGACAGCGCGGCAGTGGCGGTGCGGCTGCGTTATTCGGCGCGACACATCGGGCCGGCGTGCAACAGCGTGGGTTTCTGGCGGATCGACGGGCGCGGGGATACGGAGGCGTGGCGTTTCACGCGTCCGCGCACGGACGGGCAAAAGCTGCCTTATGATGCGGAGCAGGCGGTGCGACTGCCGGTTCCTGGCACGGCTTCGGCCGGCGGGACGTTTCACGACTACGAACTGATCCTGCCTTACGGGGATGCCGTGGAGGTGCTCGGGGTGGAGGTGGCGGCGGGCGCGCGCTGGGAGGCGCCGGCGTCGCGTCCAGCGGTGCGCTGGGTGGCGTTCGGCGATTCGGTGACGCACGGATTTACGGCGAGTTCGGTGGCGGGTTCATATCCGTTTCAAGTGGCGGAGGCGAAGGGCTGGCAGGTCATCAACGAGGGGATCGGGGGGCGTTCGGCGTTGGCGAAGGACGGAGATTTTCTGGCGGGGGTGGAGGCCGAGGTGTTTTCCGTGGCGATCGGGGTGAACAACTGGCAGGGAGGCACGGACCTCGCGGTTTTCCGCAAAAACATGACCGGCCTCTTGGGCCGTCTGCGTGCCGGGCACCCGGATGCGCCGGTGTATGTGATCACGCCGTTGTGGGTTCCTGCGTCGTGGCGGCCGAAGTCGGCGAAGTATCTGCTGGAGGATTACCGGGAAATCATTCGCGAGATCGTGGGCGCACGTGTGGCGGGAGGCGATGCGCATATGGTGCTCGTGAACGGTCCGGAGTTGATCGACCACGACGCGGCGCTGTTCGACAAGGTGGCGGTGCATCCCAACGACGCCGGTTTCGCCCAAATGGCGGAACGGCTGACACGGGTGATGACGATGGCAGCGCGGCAGAAATAGGCAGCCGGAGCAACCGGCGGGAGTAGGAAGGGGGGGGGTCCGGGCGTGCCGGATGCCGGTGGAAATACTGGTACGAACACAGGTACACGAGGGTGGCGGCGGGTGTGGATGTTTTCCGGCGGCACCCGCCAGCCTTCCAGCCAGCGGTCGGCGGCATAGACCAGCCAGACGCTGATCCCGGGCAGGGCGACGATCGTGACGGCGATGACATGGCGGATTTGACGGTCCGGCGAGGCCGGAAAAACCGAAAACGGATGGCCGGAGACGGAAAAGTGGCGACCCCCGAATGCGACCCCCGAATGCGCCCTTGACACGCGCCGGGCGGACGGGCACTTCAGTCAACTCTTAATCACTTAAACGTCATGCAACCCACTTTCCGTCCGCACCGCAAGAAACGCGTCCGCAAGATCGGCTTCCGCGCCCGTATGGCCACCCGGGGTGGCCGCAAGGTTATCGCTTCCCGTCGCGCCAAGGGCCGCAAGCGCCTGACCGTCGCCTGAGCCGCGCCGCTCACGCTGACGGTCCGGGATTGTCTCTCTTCGCCATGCGTTTCCGCGCCGGGCAACGTTTGCGGCGCCAGGGCGATTTCCAGCATGTGCGCACCCGCGGGCGCCGCTTCGATTGCGGCGCCTTTGTGTTTTGGCATGCGCCGCGATTGCGGGAAAGGCTGAAGGCTGAAGGACTGAAGGCTGAAACCAGCCCGTCCGAAGCCGACGCACAGTCCGCCGGCCCCGCTCCGGTTTCAACCCTTCAGCCTTCAGCCTTCAGTCCTTCAGCCTTTCTGCCCGCCCGGCTCGGTGTCGTCGCCTCCCGGGCGGCCGTGGGCAACGCCGTGGCCCGCAACCGCGCCAAGCGCCGCCTGCGCGAGGCGTTTCGGCGGCACCAGGAACTGGTGCCGCCCGGTCAGGATGTCCTGCTGGTGGCCCGCCGTGCGATCAACCATGCGGTTTTTGATGAACTGGAAAAAAGGTTCGTCGGCGCCTGCCGGAAACTCTTCGCTCCTCCCGCTCCTCTGCCCGATGCCTGAATCACTCGTCAGATTTTTTCGCACTGCCACCCGGTTGCCCGTCCGGGGGTTGTTATACGGCATCCGGTTTTACCAGCGCGTGCTTTCGCCGCTAAAACCCGCGATATTCGGGCCCGCGTGCGGCTGCCGTTTTTGCCCGACGTGTTCGTATTATGGCGCCGAAGCGTTGCGCGTGCACGGGCTGATCCGCGGCACGGGCCTTACCGCCTGGCGGGTGCTCCGCTGCAATCCGCTTTTCGCCGGCGGCGACGATCCGGTGCCGCCCCGCCGCAGGCCGCCGGCCCGGGGAGAGCGTCGCCCCGTGTGCTCCCGGGTGTCGCGCCCGGCGGCGTGACGCATCCCTCCCCCCCCCTCCTCCTCCAACAGCACCTTCTTTTTTCCCGGACTCAATTTCCACCTATTCCCAACCGTTCGCCTTACTTCTCGTTTAAATGGACAAAAAAAACCTGACCATCGGGCTCGCCTTCCTTGCGGCGGCCGCCGCTGTCTTTATCTACGGCGCGCGCCAGCAACCCAAGGCGCCGCCCGTCCAGACACCTCCGGTCGTCTCCGCTCCGTCCGCGGCACCCGCGCCCGCTCCGGCTCCGGCCGTGGAGCAGACGAGCGCTCCGGCCACTATCCCGGGCGATGCGTTGTCGCCCGCCGCCGGGCCGGTCCTGACGGCGCCACCGCTGCCGCCCAGCACGGAGTTCGCCGCCCTCGCGAGCCCGAAGGCGGACGCCGTCATCACCACGCTCTCCAACGAATGTGTCGAAGTGCGCTTCACCAATTTCGGCGGCGCTGTCCGCGACGTGGCGGTAAAAAAGTATCCGGTCGCGAAAGACGATCCCGCGCCCTACGTGTTCAACGAGATCCATGCCGACCCGATTCTCGCCTTCACGGGGATCCCCGGTCTCGACCAGAACACCCGCTTCGAGCTTGTCAGCGCCACGCCGGCCGAGGTCGTTTACCGCGCCGTGTTCGAAAAGCGCCTGGAAATCACCCGCCGCTACACGCTCGCTCCCGCTTCCGGCGACAAGGGCGGCGAGGACCCCTATCGTATCCAGCACACCACCACGCTGCGCAACATATCCGGCCACACCAACCCGCCCACGTGGGTTAACCTGAGCCTCGGCACCTCCTCGATCCTCAGCGCCACCGACAACGGATTTTATCTCAACGTCGCTTCTTACGATGGCGACAAGCCGCATTTCACCGACCGCAACGAACTCAAGGGCGGCGGTTTCCTCGCCAACTTCGGCATCGGCGACGCCCGGCCCAAGGCCTGGGTGCACCAGCCCGGGCCGGTTGTCTGGGCCTCGGTCAAGAACCAGTTTTTTGCCAGCATCTACACGCCCGATGCGACCCCCGCGGCGGGCGTCACCGTGCGCCGCGTGAATTTCGGCGTGCCGATCCCCGGCTCCAGCGCGGAAAACATCGGGCTGACCGCCTCGGTCAAGGTCGATCTCTCCGCCATCCCGCCCGGAGAAACCGCCACCATTGCCGGCAAGCTTTACGTCGGCCCCAAGGAGTTTACCCGCCTCTCGAAGTTCGGGCACCGCGAGGACAAGGTGATGCAGTTCGACCGGTATTTTTTCAACCGCATCTTCCTGAGCGGCATCGTTGCCCCGATCATGAACCGGCTCATGAACTGGATCCACTCCGGCGTCGGCAACTGGGGCGTGGCGATCGTGCTCATGACGCTGCTCCTCAAGACCGTCTCGCTGCCCTTCACCCTCGCCGCCTCCCGCTCCGCCAAGCGCATGCAAAAACTGCAACCGCTGATGAAAGATCTCCAGGAGAGGTACAAGGACAACCCCAACAAGAAAAACCAGGCGACGATGGCGCTTTTCAAGGAGCACAAGGTCAACCCCATGGGCGGCTGCCTGCCCGTGCTCATCACGATCCCGCTCTTCGTGGCGTTCTTTGCCATGCTGCAAGGCACCGCCGAACTGCGATTCCAGTCGTTCCTCTGGGCCAGGGACCTTTCCGCGCCCGACACCATTGCCCGCATCCCGCTCGGGTTCATGTCCCTCCCGATCAACATCCTGCCGCTCCTCATGGGCGCCACGATGGTCTTCCAGATGCGCCTCACGCCGTCGCCCTCCGTGGACAACGCCCAGGCGAAGATCTTCAAGCTGATGCCGTGGATCTTCACGATCATCTGCTACAACTTCTCCTGCGCCCTCGCGCTGTACTCCACGATCAACGGCCTGTTCACCATCGGCCAGCAGATCGTGGTCAACAAGCTCACGAAGGACGACGACCCCGTTGCCACCCCCGTAGTTTCGGGCGGCGGCGGCAAGGGACGCGGCCCCGGCGGCGGCGGCAAACCCGTCAGGAACGTGACACCGAAAGGCCCGCGGAAGTTTTGACACGCCGGGCGCGTCAAAACTTCCGCGCAGTTCAGGGTTCAGAGTTTGGAGTTCAGAGTTGGCGCAAAACGTCCAGTCTCGTCTCCGGATTCTGAACCAACTACCAACTACCAACTCCCGATTACCAACTTCCAAACTCCAAACTTCCAACCCACCCGAACGATGGCCGGTCATAACAAGTGGTCCAAAGTCAAACGGCAGAAAGCCGTCACCGACGCCCGCAAGGGCAAAGTCTTCTCGCGCCTCTCGCGCGACATCACGCTCGCCGCCAAGGCCGGCGGCGGCGACCCCGAAAGCAACGCCCGCCTGCGCACCCTGCTCGCCAAGGCGCGCGAGGCCAACATGCCGGTCGATAACATTGACCGTGCCGTGAAAAAAGGCACAGGCGAACTCCCCGGCGTCGTGTATGAGGATATCACCTACGAAGCCTACGGACCCGGCGGCGTCGCCTTCATCGTCAAGGTGACGACGGACAACAAGACCCGAGCCGCGCAAGGAGTCCGCTCCGTCTTTGCCCGGCACGGCGGCAATCTTGCCAGCACCGGCGCCGTGGCCTTCCAGTTCATTCACGCCGGCCAGTTTCTCATTGCCGCCGACCAGGCCACCGAGGACGCGCTCATGGAGGTCGCGCTCGACGCCGGTGCCGACGACGTGCTGACCAGCGAGCACGGATTTGAAGTGCGTTGCGACGTGCACCTTTTCGACAAACTGCACACCGCTCTCGACAAGGCCGGCATCCGGACCGAAAGCGCCGAACTCGCCCACATCCCCTCGAACACCGTGCCGGTTGACGCCACCATCGCCGCCGGCATCGAAAGACTGCACGACGCCCTCGACGACCTCGACGACGTGCAACAAGTCTTCTCCAACGAGGAGACGGCCTGAAGCGGGGGGGGGCTCGCCCGCTGACGGCGAAGCCGCCGAAAACATGGCACGGACTTCCGGCCCGGGAGCGTTGCCGCCTCGCGCCCTGCCCGCGCCCGCCCCCGGCCCCGGGGGGCGCGCGGCC
>JAISAX010000794.1 GCA_031266495.1 Opitutaceae bacterium | reverse complement strand
CCGCCCGCCCCCCCCCCCCCCCCCCCCCCCCCACGCGGTTTGTGGCGCGGCGCGCAGTCCACGGCTTGGATGGCCGTGCCTCATGGATGCCGTCCCGGGCTTCTCTTTATACATAACGTATCCATCAAAAAAAGAATTGTAGATCGATAATGAGGACGTGAAACAATCCCAGTCTTCAAACGTTTGAAGATATCACTATGAATTCCCGGAAAATGAAAAAAACAACCCTCATCTCCCGTACCTCCCGTACCTCCCGCACCTCCCGCACCGCGCTCTCTGCGGGCGTCATCGGCGTCATCGCGTGCGGTCTTCCCGTCTCCCCGCTGTTGGCCCAATCAACAGACGTTCTCTACTGGACAGCCGGGAGCAAGCAGTGGATCGCTGGCGGCAACCCTGCCTCCTACTGGTCGGCATCGGACGGCGGCCCGATGGACCAACGCTGGACGAATGGTTATTCCGCCGTGATCAATGTGGATGATGCACAGATCGACCTGGCTCCCAATAGTCAGCTCGTCTCCGTGAATACACTGGCCATCCAGGGGACGGCTACCCTTGTCAATGCGGCCAGCAACACCACCGCCACCCGCATCCTGGAAATCACAGGCGGAGGTTCGGGCACTCTGATATTGGCAACAACGTCCACCAGCAATGCGACCAACGGTTCGTTTTTGCGGCTTGCCGGAACGAGCGCCTGGGCGGGGACAATCGCCACCAGCGCGGCGGCGGGCGTGGCAGACAGGAATCGTGTGCAGATCCAGGCGGTGTCGGCCGTGAGCACCGCAACCAGGCTCAGGATTGATGGCGCCCGCATGGAGCTGGGCGCGACCGCGGAATTCTCCAACACCTATATTGTCGGAGAACTGCAAGGTTCGGGCGGAGCGTTGCGCTTCGGGACCAGTATCAACCAGACCACGACACTGGTCGTGGATCAGGCAACAAACACCGCCTGGGCAGGAGTGTTCGAAAAAACCGGAGCGGGGTCGGCGGTATTGATAAAGAGAGGTGCTGGAACCTTGACGTTGACCGGAGGCGATTCCGGGGCGGACGGTTTTGTTTATTCGGTCAATGCGGGCAAGCTCGTCGTTGACGGGTCGCTGGCCGGGTCGGTTGTCGTGGCTTCCGGCGGGACACTGGGGGGGGCCGGGTCGGTGGAGTCGGTGACTTTGAATGAGGGTGCCGTGCTCGCTTATTCGCTCGATGACGGCGCCCGGAATCTCTCTATTGCCAGCCTTGTGAAGGGGTCCGGCGGCAATTATATATTTGATTTTGGTGGCACGGGGTCTGCCGGAGAATCCTTTATACTCAGCTCGGTGGTCGGTGTCGGATTTGATACAGGGGATTTTTCCGCCGTCAATCTCGCCGAGGGGTTGTCGGGCGTGTTCACGCTTTCCGGCACGGAACTCAAATTTGTGACCACGGTGGTCCCGGAACTCTCAACCTGGTCTCTTCTGACTGGTTGTGTATCCATTGTTGTAGCACGGGGCATGCGCCAGCGTCGTTGCCGCTAAACCACCTTCGCGACATGGCGGGGCGGGGGGGGGCCCCCCCCCCCCCCCCCCCCCCCACCCCCCCCCCCCCCACACACACACACACACACTGCCGCCACGCCATGTATCCGGTTTTCAACACATCCCGTGCCGCGACCCTTTCCCGTCGCGGCTTCACGCTGATCGAGTTGCTCACGGTGATTGCCATTACCGGAGTATTGGCCGGTTTGATACTTGGAGTCATCGGCAGCGTCCGCAAGCGGGCGCGCGACGCCGTGTGCATTTCCAATCTTCGGCAGGTTTATGTGGCGCTCACTCTCTATGCGAACGACAACAAGGGCAAGTGGCCGGCTCCACTCAGCCATGGCACGGCGACCACCCGGTTTCTCCCGGTCCGTTGGTACAACGAGGGCAAGGATCACTATGGAAGCTCACAGGGAAACAAAGCTTTGGATCCGTATCTTGACAACATGGCGATGACATCGTGTCCGGTTGTGGTGTTGCGCCAGATGCTCGGACCAACCGAGCTTCAATACTGGTATAGTAATGGTGGATACGAACCTGATCCGCGGCAGACAGAGAGGCGTGACGCCAATGATCCTTATCCATCGCTCGTGTGGTGCACCTGGCCGAATAAAACGAAGTGGGCCGGCAGTGGCGGTCTGCCTCATTCGGGAGGCCGGGCGATGAATGTGCTCGACTGGAACGGGCGAGCGCGCGCCGTGCCGGGCACGGAGTGGCGCGCAGGCAGTTATCCATAAAAAGGATACAAGTGCCGCTGCCTGCGGCCTGGGCGGGAAAAGATGCAAGCCCCGGCCAATTGGCGCCCATGACGAAGGCATCGGATTACTTTTCCCAACACGACCAAGACTGGCGAGAGGCTGGAACCGTCGCTCCATTCGGTAAACAAGGCGGACTAGATGAACGGCCTGCGATCCAATACCAGGCGCAAGGGGTTTTTTGTGCGAATCACGCCAGGCAATGCCGTTTGCAACTCGGCCAGCGCACAAAGCGCCCCGAAAAGCATGTGCATGTCCTCAAACGGCGGTGTCCTGCGTTCTTCCGCGATTCTCACAAGCCCCGACAGGAAGTCGCAGTAATCCATCGCGAATTCGTGCAAAGCCACATGCACCTCGCCAAAACGGTGACCGCACTGGCGAACGGCCCGTGTCAGACAATAGACCCAGTCGATGTCCGAAAAACTCACGACGGTCGCCAGCGCAGGCCACAGGTTCTCGCGCCGGATTCGCAAACACGAATCGATCATCGCCTCGGGAAACCGCAGCGGGCGGCGCGCGTGTTCGTGGTTGAACAGGTAGTGAAAGGATCCCGCCAGGTGGTGAAACAGCGGTTTCGTTCCCGATCCCGACTTTGTTTCCCCGCCCGTCGCGCCGACCGTACCGCGTCTCCAAAATCCGGATACCCCGTCGGCCTCGCGCCACAGCCAGGCGAAGTATCGGGTTTCCCATTCTGATGATGCCTCGCCGGTGATGACCCGCGCGGCATAAACTCCGGCTCCCTGATGAGAGGCATTCCACGGGTCTTTTTCCCAATCGAGTTCATCCAGAAAACGTTCCAGTTCGCCGCGAGCATCCAGACGCTCCCATTCGCGCAGTGGATACAATGGACGCGCGTCAAACAACTCAAGCGCCGCCGTGCAATGCGCGGTCACATGACAGGTGTGATGCGTGCCCTCATGAAAAAGCCCCGACTCCGCATCCTGCATTTCCTGCAACGTCCGCACCCATTCGTTCCGTTCCCGAAGATTGGCCGGGAAGAGTCCCAGCGTATAAAGGATGTTGGCCGCGTCCGCACATCCGTAAGGATTGAGCGTGGCTCCGTCAGCGTCCCGACGCTCGCTCTCTTTTCCCAACCACCTTGCATATCGTCCTTCCCCAAGCTGCGCAGCCTCAAGTGTGCTCAAGGCGGCGGAGATCACCGGCTGCATGTCCCTCCATGATTTCCGTGAAACTGTAGTCATTGTCATATCCTCGTCATTACACCATGTATGTGATCCGGCATCCAGCGGAAGAAATGGCTTTCCTCATCAGAAACATGTCAGGGAATGGATTCCTGTCTCGTCAGCATGAGGGCGTCGATCTGGACGCATTGAAGGCCGGTGATGGCGGCGGCTTCGGCTTCTGTGGCGGCGTCGGATTGGCCGCCGAGTAGTTGCGTGTCGGCCTTGAGCGCGCCCGTGTCGCCGGGACGCGCAATGATTTCAAGCTGGTGCGCGCCGGGGGGGAGGGGGGGGGAGAGGGCAAGGCGGTGCCAGCCGACTGTCATGTTGTTGACGCCAATGCCGGCATTCCACGGATTGAGATGCAGGGCGTCGGAGGGTTTTTCGGCGGCGGGAATCGTGCCGGCGCGTTTGCCGTCGATGCGGATTTCCAGGTCCATGGCCGGGTGATCCATGCGGCGCAGCCAGAATGTATCTGCATTTCCAGGACCGGTTGTCCGGAGCGCGTAGCGGGCGTGCCAGGTTTTGCCGGCGGGCGGGTTGAAATAGGTGTTCATGCCGATGGCCGCGCCGCCGGGTCCGCTGTAACGGCTGTAGCCTTCGATGCGGGGCTGGACGAAGGTGGTTTCGTCGGGTTGCTCGGCTTCCCGCCAGGCGGCGACTTGCGTGGGGGTGACGCCGGCGGGGAGCCAGCGTTGCCAGGCGGGGGCGTGCGCGGCGAGTAGTTGTTCGACGGTTACACCGGAGAGGATCGCGGCTTCGGGCTGGCCGGTGTCGGGGTGGTGGTAGCCTTTGGGCTGGTGCGCGAGGTAGTCGGGGAGGTCGCCGGTTTTTTGTTCGCGGGGGGGACGGTTGAGGGTGAGGCGGTTTTCATGCGCGGAGATTTTCCGGGGCGCGAGGGGCTTGCCGGTGAGGTTGGTGGCGGTGGCTCCGGGAGGGAGGCGAAGGTCGGCGCGGTTGCGCTCGACACAGGTCCAGACGAGGAGGCGTCCGTCGGGGAGGGTGTGGCCGTTGAGGGATTCGGTCTGGAATACACGGTAGCCGAGGATGGTTTCGCGGAATTGGTCGAGGGTCATCCATGCGGGCGCGGGCGGGATGAGGCCGATGCCGTTGGCCGTAAAACCGTCCAGCGGTGGAGTGGCGGGAGCGGCGGGAGCGGCGCCGGGGGAGGGGGGGGCGGGGGATTTCAGATCCGGGAGTTCAGATTTCAGAGAAGCCGGATTCGGGAGTTCGTATTTCAAAAGGGAGGGAGGGGCGTTGCGGAGAGCGGTTCTTTCGGCGGCGGTAAGGAGGCCGGTGGCGACAAGGACGCTTTTCCACGGCGCATCAAGGTGCATGGCGGGGACGATCCAGCGTCCGTCGGGAGCCATGCGCATCTGCGCGACGCGTTGAGTGTAGTTGCCGTGCATGACATAGGGGTGTGGTTTTCCGGATACGATTTCGCGTTCGCGCAGGTAGGCAGGATACCAGCCGTGGACTTCGGGGAGCCAGGCGGCGAGGCGGGGCGCGGCGACGAGGGTTTTTTGCCAGGTGGCGAGCCATTCGAGCTGGCACGGGTCGCGGAGGAGTTCGGAGACCTGGAAGTTGCGCGGGGGATCGAAGGCGAAGCCGAAGGTGTAAATGCCCTTGGCGCCGAATTTCAGCATCTGGTCAAAGTCGTGGAGGAGCTGGATGCGGTCGAGGTAGCCGACGTAGTTTTTCTGTCCGTCAAAGGCGGCGGCGGAGGTTTCGGTGACGAGGGTCCACTGGCGGCGTCCGGAGGCGATGGCCTGGGCGTAGGGGATGAGGGAATTGTGGTAGGCGAGGCTGTCGCCGTAACAGTAGGGTTCGTAGCCGAGGCCGTCCTGGCCGCCGGCGGGGGCGGGGTTGATGAACCAGTCGTTGAAAAAGGTGTTGTGCTTCAGGATGACGGGGACGTTGGCAATGGTTTTGAGGACGTCGGAGACGCGGCTGATGGTTTGTTGCGCGTGGTGGCCGCGAAAGAGTTTGTAGTCGCGGAGGGAGGGGCTGGGACTGTTGCCGCCGCCGTTGCCACCGGCGAAGGCGTGGTGGGCGAGGGTTTCGATGTCGAGCCAGTGGACGGTGTCCGCGGTTTCGCGCAGGGGGACGAGACGGGTGGCCTGGGAAAAATTCTGGAGTCGCGAGTCGGGGCGGCGGGGTTGCCAGGCGGCGTTGAGGGCGTCGATGGAGCCGTAGCGGTCATGGAGCCAGTGTTCCCATGCGCGACGGACGGGGGCGTCCGTGTAAATGGATACGGGGCGGGCGTGGAGTTCGTTCTGGAAGGGATCGATCCAGAGGCGCAGGCCGGGTCCGTAGGAAAGGCTTCCGCAGGTTTCACGGAGGTCGGCAATGTAGTCGTCGAGGCCGGCGGTGTATCCGATTACGTCTTGCCGGTTCGCAACGAGTTGGGGGGCGTAAACGAGGGTGCGCTTGCCGGTGGCGGCGGCGTGGAAGCGGAGGTCGAGGGTGAGGTCGGTCTTGTTCTGGCCTTTGCCGCCGGGATTGCCGTCGGGAGTGGCGGCGGGTCGGGGGGTGAGCGTCCCGGAGCCTTTTTCCTGGAGGGTGTTGTTTTCGTCGAAGAGCGCCCAGAGGACACGGTGCCGGGGTCGCAGGTCGGCGGTGTCGGTGGTGGCGCGGATTGTCCAGGTGGTGGCGCCGGCGGGGATTTCCTCCGGCGGGGCGGGATGGTATCCAAGGCTCCGATACGACGGGACACTGGAGACGTGGAGGCCGTATCTCATGCCGGCTTGTTCGGCGGCGTTGATGGTGGCGGCGAGGGCGCCGGGATTGGAGCGGACAAAGAAGGCATTGAAATAGATGTCGCGGATGCCGTAGTCGCGCAGGACGCGGAATTGGGACCGAAGGAGCGCGGTGGCGTCGCGGTTGATGGTGGAGTCGTCGGGGTCGCCTTTCCAGGTGCGCCAGGTGTTGCTGGTGTTGACCATGCCGCCGACCGGCAGGTAAGGCTCGCCGTCCCAGAGCATCATGCCGCCGTCACTGACGTGCCAGGGGTGGGCGCGGAGGCTTTTGCTTTCGCGATAAATGCCCCAGGCGCGGGCGAGGGGCGGAGTGTTGGCGGCGGCGACGGGGAGGTCGAAGGTGGCGGTGGCCGTGGTGGCGACGGGTTGGTCGATGGGGACGAGTTGCAGCGTGATGTGGCCGGCGGGGAGGCCGGCGGGGAGGAGCGTGGTGATCGTTTGTTCGCGGGTGGCCGGGGCGGGGTGGAGCTGGCTGGCGTAGAGGGCGCGGTTTTGTGTGAAGCCGAGCCACAGGCGGGAACCCGTCCATGCGCGGTTCCAGGTGACTTTGAGGGTGAGGCGGCGCTCCGTGCCGGACGGGGGTGAATCGTCCGGCGGGGCGAGCCGGAGACCGGTGATTTTGCCGTGGAGGGGGGATTGGGTGTTGGCGGCGATGAGGGTCTGGCGTTCGATGGCGCGGTCGATTTCGTCGTTGAGCGGGGTGAATTCAGCAAGCGCTCCGGGGTTTTCGGAGAGGGCGCGGCGGGCAATGTCGTCGGCGTGGGCGTTGAAGGCGGCGGCTTCGGCGGCGGGGAGGCGGGTGGCGAGGGCGCGGGTGAGTTGTCGTTGTTTTTCAATGACGGTGTCGGGTTTGTCGGCGCCCTTGGGAGTGAAGTCGCTGCGGGTGAGGAGAAGGGCGTCGAGAACAAAGAACGGGATGTCGCCGCGTTTGCGGACGCCGGTGAGTTCGATGCGGATGCGGTGTTCGCCGGGAGTCAGTTCGAGCGGGGCGGCGGCGGTGGTGGCGGCAGTGGTGATGGTGGTCCACGGGTGCCATTGCATGACAAAGGTTTTGTTGAAGACGGAGCGGTCGGCGGCGGGTCCGGGTTGCCAGGTTTGCCAAGGGGTGTCGTCGAGGCGCCAGCGGGCGGGGGAAGACCAGCCGGGATCGTAGGTGCGGCCCCAGAGATGCCAGGGCGCGGCGGCAGGGGCGGTTGCGGAGGCGGAGGCAGGGGCGGAGGCGGGAGCGGCGGAGAGGGGAGGGGGAACGGTGAAAGTGTATTCGATAAAAAATGACGACGCGCGGGAAGCGTCCTTCACGTTCATGACAGCGGGGGCGCGCTTTTCGGAGAGGATGTCCCAGCCGGGATTGTCGGGGAAGTTGGTCGCGGTTGGCTTTTCGAGCCAGATGAAGGTTGCGGCAGCGACGGCGGGCGGGGGAGGGGGGGATCCGCGGGCTGCGTTGGCAAGCAGGGAAACGGGCAGGAGGCAGGCGCAGAGGACAAGAGAGGCGGTCAGGGCGGAGTGGAGTCTTTGTTTCATGGAGAGAATGGGAATGGATGGGGATTGTGTTTCAAACGTTTGAAAAAACAATTCTTTTCTTTCCGGTTTCTGTTATTCCGATTTTTCGCCGTGTTGCAGGCAACCGGAGAGAATCGGGGGGCCGCAGTCCGCAGTCCGCAGATCGCAGTTCGCAGTCCGCAATCACTATGAATCCGAATTTTGGAAAAGTATCCGTAATTTCAGCACAAAATGATTTTTTGTTTGATGATTTGCCTCTCCCTGTGTGGTGGGGGCAAGGGGGGGACGGGGAAACGCATTGCCGGAGGGTGCGAGGGGAGCCGGCGCTGCTGGTGCGGGTGGCGGGCGAAAGGGAGGCGTCGGGCCGGTTGCTGTTTTCCCCGAAAAGGATTCTTCGGGTCCGTGATTCCGGCGGAACGGTGGTTTACCCGCAGGCGCGAATACGGGAGACCGGCCAGGGGTTGGGAGGCGGGGGCCGGTTCCGGATGGATTTGCCGGCGTCGGCGCTTGAAGAGGATGAGCTGTTCCCGACGGTCGCGGGGGAGCGGACGATCGAGCGGCATCGCGACGGGCGGCGTCTGATTCACTTTTCCGAAGACCATTATTTTCACGATTTGCAGGTGTGCGTGGACTACGAGACCGAAGAGGTCTGGCGCGGGCCGAAACCGGTCTGCCAGCAAGAGCGGTTGCCGGGGATGGTGAGGCGTTGGGGCGCGGGAAATGCACTGCGGCTGGCGGCGCTGGGCGACAGTATTTCAACGGGAGCCAACGCCTCGGGACGATGCGGGGTGGCGCCGTTTCAGCCGGGCTATGTGGAGCTGGTCGCCGAGGGTTTGCGACGGGGCGGAAGCCGCGAGGGGTCGCGAGGAGTCGGGCGGCGGAAGGAGGTTGTGTTGAAAAATTTCTCGGTCGGCGGAAAAACGTCGGTATGGGGGGCGGACCGGACGCAAATGGAGGCGGTCGCCGGTTTTGCCCCCGATCTTGTGGTGCTGGCTTTCGGCATGAATGACGCCTCGACCGGCGTGAGCGCGGACGAGTACGGCGCGAACATCAACGGCATGATCCATCGCATCCGTAGGATACTTCCGGATACGGAATTTGTCCTGGTGTCCGGAATGAACGCCCATGACGCCTGGCATCTGGCGCGGGCGGATTTGCACGAGGCCTACGGACGGGTGTTGGCGGAACTGGTTTTTCGGGAAAGCGGAACCGTTCTGTGCGATGTCCGTCCGGTCTGGGATTATGTGGTGAAACGCAAGGGTTTCTGGAGCATGACGGGGAATGGCGTGAACCATCCCAACGATTTCGGTCACCGGCTTTACGCGGATTGCCTGCTGGCGGCGCTCGGATGCGAGCGGCGGGGCAAGGGGAGGGGTCAACCGGGACCGGCGCAGGATGCCCGTTCGATGATGCTGGAGGGGACGGTGATGATTTGATGAGGATTGTCGGGCGTTTTTTTACGCATCAGGCCAATCAGGAGGTCAATGGCACGGGTGGCGAAATTGTCGATTTCGAGCGAAACGGTGGTGAGGGGAACGGGGCCCATGAGTTCGTCCGGACCGACATGGTAACCGAGGAGGCTGATGTCGCCCGGAATGTTGATGCCAAGGGCATGCAGGCTTTTGGCAAGGCCGCGCGCGAGCGAATCCTCGGCGGCAAAGATGGCGGTGGGCCAGTCGGCGCGTGGACGGCGGACGAGTTGCATGGCGATTTCAATGCCGCCGTGTTCGTGGTCGGTGGCTAGGAATGTGTCGGAATCGGCGAGCGGGAGGCCGAGTTCGGCAAAAAGTTCGAGGAGGAGGCGCAGGCGGAGTTGAAACATGTCACCGCGTTTGCCTTCCATGCCGGCGGCGGTGGCGATGGCGATGCGGCGGTGCCCGAGCGAAAGCAGGTGTTCGAGTCCGAGCCGGAGTCCGCTCTTGCTGTCGATGCCGATCTGGTGGCAGGGGACCGTGCGGTCTCCGTCGTCGTGTATCAGTCCGAGCATGACAGCGGGGATGCCGGCGTTGTGGAGCAGGGTCGCGGTTTCCCTGAGCGAGGTGTCGAAGACGTTGGGCGCCCAGATGACGCCTTCGACGCAGTTTTCGCGAAATTGGCGCATGCCTTTGCGTTCGCGTTCCATGTCCCACCACGAGAAGTGGACGGAAAGGGTGTAACCGGCGGCTTCGCCGACGCGCTGGAACTCTTCGAGCGGGGTGGCGAAGAAGCGGCTCATTTCGGTCAACATCACGCCGATGACCCGCGTCGCCCCGCCGGAGAGAGAACGGGCGAGGCGGTTGGGGTAGTAACCGATTTTTTGCGCGGCGGTCTCGATGCGTTCGCGGGTTTCGGTCTTGATGCGGGGGTCCTGGCGGAGGGCGAGTGAGACTGTTGAAAAATTGACCATGGCCTCGCGGGCGACGTCCATGATGGTCGGGCGTTTCCGGATGGACGCGAGGGCCGGGGCCGTCGAAGACGCGGCGG
Source organism: Opitutaceae bacterium (assembly GCA_031266495.1). Next base: position 3,408 of record JAISAX010000794.1, on the reverse strand, counting down.
AAGACGGGCGGGCCGGATGTTTGCCGGGAGGACGGCCGCGGTGTCGCGCCTCTTTTTTTGATGCCATTGAGGTGTTTCAATCGCTTGCCGCAGGCTTGTCCACCGGTTTGTCACGCGGCATGTGCTTTTTGGAAGCGGCAGCACAGCCACACGGCCCCGCCTCCAGTCAGGGGGACGGGGGGGGGGAGGAGGAGAGGGAAGATGTTTTTTAAACTGATGTTACTGATGTTAAGGATGTTATGCGCTCCGAAGGTAGGGGCTTCGCTTGCGAAGCCCGCGAGGATCTATCGCAACGGGAGATACGCCAATTCTCTTCGCCTGGCGCGGGCGTCGCAAGCGACGCCCCTACGTGCGGCACCGCGTAATGTCGGTAATGTCCGTGATGTTACGCGGAATCATCCGCCGGTTCGATCCATGTGCCGCGGAGGGAGACGCGCCGGGGTTCGGCGGGCAGGCCAAATTCGCGGTGGAGCACGGCATGATGCAAAAGGCGCACGCCATGACGGCCGATTTCAGCGGGTTGCAAGGCATAATACGGAAAACGACAAAGGGTGGCCCCGCTGCTGTTGAGAAAGACTACAGGCAGGTTTGAACGTGAACCCCGAAGCACATCTGCCGTTTGCAGATGAATCGTCAGCACGCCATCAATGCGGTGACGGCGCTGCCAGGCCCGAAGGCGCGGCGGGTCGGTCCGCACTTCATCCGGACAAACAAGCGGTGCGTGGCGCGGGAGGACAGCCGCCGCGTATCCGCCCAGCCATGTTCTGCCGGTGCGCGCTTCGAGGCGGGAATCGATGACCAGCCCGAGTCGCCGGCATCCGCGGGCAAAGAGGCGTTCGCAACCGGAAAACGCTCCGTGGAAATAATCCATCGCCACGGCATGAAGCGCCGGGCGGTGGGCGAGCGCGCCGAGTGAGACCGCGGCAAATTCGGGCCAGTCCCAGCCGGCGAATTCCTGCGGATGTTCCGAGGGACCGAAGAGCAGTCCGCGCACGCCGCGGTGAAAGAGAACGTGGCTGAGGCGGCGTTGCGCGGCAGCAGGGGGGGGGGGGAGGGGGAACTGTTCGCAGGCGTAGCCGTCGAGGGCGGCTTCCTCGCGCGCGCCGGTCCAGACGTCGCGGGTGAAGGCGGTGCCGTCGCAATCGATGAACACGAGGGTGCTGCCGCGCGCCGCACCGCCCCCGCGCTGGCGGTAGGCGGCGAGCGCGGAGAGAGCGGGGTCGGGACGGTATCCGAGGCGGGCGATGACGTCGCGGACCTGTTGCGCGGTGTCGGGGCGGACGGCTCTGGAGCCGCGCACGACGCGGGAAACGGTCATGTGGCTGACCCCGGCCTCGCGGGCAACGTCGTGAAGGGTGGGCGGTTTCATGGATTACAAATTACAAATTACAGATTACAGATTACAGATTACAGATTACAGGAGGCAGGAGCGCAGGCGGCGGGGAGGGAGAGAGAGAGGCGCTTGTCCCTGTCGATCCTGTCGATCCCGTCGATCCTGCCGCCACCGGAGCGCGGCCTGGTGGAGCGGCGCTCCGGTGAAAAGAACGATGTTAACGTGAACATTTCCGGCGGCTTCTCAAGCCTGGCGTGGCCGGGCAGGCTGGCGGGCGATGAACTCCAACCTCGTTTCTCCTTCCGCATCCGGTTCAGCGTTGCCGCTGAACTTTTCCGGCGTCGTTCCGTCGCTGGCCCAGATTGCCGACTACGGTCCGCCGTGCAGCGAAGTGGGCATCGGCTGTCTCATGCCCTGGCAGGGCAAACTTTATGTGCTCAACTACGTGTCGCATCGCAAAAAGAGCGGCACGGGGACCGGGTTGCGCGTCATCGACGGCGACTTCAAAATGACCAGGCACCCGGCGGCGGTGGATGGCACCTACGCGAACCGTTTTGTCCATCGCGAATCGAGCCAGTTGATCATCGGTCCCCATTTGGTGGATACACAACACAACGTGCGCACGGTTGCGGCGCTGACTGAAATCCGGTTGTGCGGCACGGCGCGCCATCTGGCCGATCCGGCCAATCTGGTTTACATGCTCGGCATGGAGGGCGAGTTGTTCGAGCTTGACGTCCATACGCTCGAAACAAGGCACATTTTTGATCTCCAGAAGGAGCTGGGGACGCCGGGCGAGGGGAGTTGCCACTTCAAGGATTGTTTCTGCAAGGAGGGGCGTCTGGTGGTGGTGAACAACGACTACAGCGAGGCGGAGTTTTTGGGCAAACAGCGCGAGGGCACGCTGGCCGAATTCGACGGGCAGAAGTGGACGATCATCGAACACAAGCCGTTCGTGGCGGTGAACGGGCTGGGCCATTTCGGGCGCACGATTTTCGCGTCGGGCTGGGATCGCGCGTCGGCGTTGTTGAAAGTGTTCACCCATGCGGACCGGACGTGGCGCACGTACCGGTTGCCCAAGGCGTCGCACTGTTTTGATCACAAGTGGCAGACCGAATGGCCGCGTATCCGCGCCACGGAACACGAGCGTCTGCTGATGGATCACCACGGCATGTTTTACGAGTTGTCGCCGTGGGCCTATGGCAATCGCGTGTGGGGCATCCGTCCGATCTCGACGCACTTGTGGGTGCACGGGGATTTCTGTTCGTGGAAGGGGTTGCTTGTGATAGGCGCGGACAACGCGAGTCACGAGAGCGGCGGCAATTTGCAGTGCGCCGAGCCGCAGTCGGGCCTCTGGTTCGGGCGCACCGACGATCTCTGGAAACTCGGCAAGCCGAAGGGTTGGGGCGGCCCGTGGTGGGACGACGCGGTGGAGGCGGGCGCGCCGTCCGATCCGTATCTGATGACGGGTTTCGACAAAAAGGTCCTGCACCTGAGCCACGATGCGGACACCGCAGTGACATTCATCGTGGAGGTGGATTTTCTCGGCTGCGGCGAATGGAAAACGTATCAAAAAATCGATGTTCCGGCGAAGGGCTACGTGCCCCATGTGTTTGCCGACGGTTTCAGCGCCCACTGGGTCCGCGTGACCGCAAGCGCTGCGTGCAAGGCCACGGCGCAGTTGCACTACACGTGACCGGCGCATCCCCTCCCCCCCCCCCCCGCTGACGCGGGGGAATCAAGAATTAAAAATTGATGGTACGCCGCCGAGGGTTTTGAGGCCGATTCCGAACCGGTCCGGGGAGCGCACGCGTCTCGCGTGCTGTGTCCGGCGTCTCGCCGAACACGGTTCGGGAGCGACTTAAGTCGATTAAGGTCGATTCGGATCGATTGCTTGGGCGAGACGCGTACTCGATCGGACCAGACCGGATCGGAATCGGCCTCAAAACCCTCGACTGCGCAACATCCGCCAAGAATCCAGAATCCCAACCCCATGCAATTTTGGCCCCCCCCCCCCCCCGGCGCCGACGCAGCGCACGGGTTTTTATAAGGCCAAAGGCCCCCGGCCCCCGCGAGCC
>JAISAX010000774.1 GCA_031266495.1 Opitutaceae bacterium | reverse complement strand
CTCCCCCCCCCCCCCCCTGTTCGCCTCTGGCCAAAAAATGAAACCTCGTATCTACTTCTTCATGACAAGTTCCATGACGTGTATCGCGATCGCCTGCGCGGCGCTTTCCGCGAACGCGTCCGAAACACCGGCGCAAACGCCAGCACCCGCGAGCGATTTCCGCTTTTATTACCAGGCCGAGTGGGGCACGGACGCATTCATGCTGAAACGCACCGCGGACGGCGGACTCGAACTCCACGCCACGAAACAGGGAACCTGTCTTTTCCAGGACGAAGCCCGCTTGCTCCGCCCTGTAAAAATCGCCGCCACCTGGCGACTCCCGCCCTCTTCCTCCGACAACGCGCAAATCTCGATCCGGCCATTTCTCACCAACCAGAATAACAAAAGAATCTTCGCGAAGAAACTGGCCCGCGACGGCGAAAACATCTGGACGCTTGCCGACTTCGGCCTCGACGAAAATTCCCCCGAGGCCACCGGCGAAATCGACATCACGCGAGCCGGCTTCGAAGCCGGGATCAAAAACATCTCCGTATCCGGAAACGCAAGACTCGTTTCCTGTAAAATAACCGACGCCGGAAACCGCACCATAAAACTGTTCACCGACGAGTTAAAACCAACCTTTGCCGGCGACGGCGCAGGGGCCGCCGGCCTGCCGCCGTTGCCCGACGCGCCCCGCGTTTACATTGCCGAGGCGGGCTGGAATTTTTCACGGGAAGACTGGATCCATTCCTGGGTCGCCTTCGAACAAAAATACTTTCCCGGACAACTCGCGATTGACTGGAGCAACCTGCGATACACCGGTTCGGGCGATATCGTGCGACGCTACGCGCAGGCCGGCATCCCGCTCATGCAGGAGATCCACGTCGGCCCCGCGCTCGGACGCGCCACGATGTACAATCGCGGACTCTGGCTGACGCGCCACGACGGCTTCAACGCCTCCAGGCCGCTCTGGAGAAAAGGCGACCTGCGCTACAAAACCGACGCCGAATATCATTCCGAAAACACTACGAACCCGCTCGTCCTGGAACGGCTGTCCGCGGACATGCTCGCCGCCTTCGCGCAAGGATTCCAATCCTACCTGCTGATTGATTACGTGTGGCCTTACTTCGGCGGAAAATGGGGCTACGGCGAAAGCGAAATCTGGAAGTGGAAAGCGTATTTGCTCAAAACCGACACGCACAAAATCACCCTCGTCTCGCCCGACGAAACCTGGGGATTTTACGATTACTGGCGGCATTTTTGCGACGTCCCGCTCACTCCCTCCGGATTCGGCTGGAAAACGTGGGACGATTTTGAATGCGGCGGCGAATTCGCCCCGCAAAACGAACAAAGCGCGAAAAGACTAAAACTGTTCAACGCGCTCTGGCATTTCCAGTATCTGGTTTTCCTGGACAAGCTGGGGCGCGTCGCGGACGGGCGCGGCAAACTCGCCGTCTCCCTCAACCCCGAAGACATCAACACCGGCACGGACTATTCGCTGCTGGCGCGGCTGCGTTACCTGCACACGCTCGGCATCGAGTATTTCGGTTCGCCGACGGCCATCAACGCATGGACGCGGACACTGGCGCCTTTGCGGGCAATCAAGGGCGGACCGCAAATTGACATCATCGGCGAAATCAACGCCGGCGGCCACCACCCCTCGCGTTATGACCGCGACACCGCGTTCGCGTTTTATTACGGCGTCTCCACGCCCGTGCTCCCGCGCAACTGCAACATCCAGTACGCGGAGACAACGTGGGGCGAATACGGGAATCTTGACGCCGCGCAACGCGGACGTTTCCAGCACTGGTTCGCCGGTTCAAAGGCGTTTCTTCTCCGTCACAAGGAAGAGAAAGTCATGACACCCGGTCTGCCCCGGATCACCGTTGTCGCGAGCCGCAGCATTCTCGATTACCAGCCAGGTTCGTCCGGCCAGTTAAACCAGACGCGAAACATCGCGCCAATCCTCGCGGAGTTGAATTACGACTTTTTGCAAATCGGGCGCGACATCTGGAACAACAAAAGTTCGCCGCCGGCTGACACTCTTGTCTGGTCGCCCGCGGTCTCGGCGGCGAGCGAGTTGCGCCGCGCAAAGGAGTTTCTGGATACGGGAGAGGGCAAAACGCTCATCACGCACGGCGGTTCGCCGTGGCGCGCGGACCTGTTTCCGGAGCGCGTTGTCAACGCGCCGGTTTTGTGGAACGAACACCGCACTTACCACGACGGCCACGTCAGGGAAACGGCGGAGAACACGGCGCAAACAAACACGATGCTGCTCGCGTCCGCGCCGGAAATTTCCACGCGAAAAGTCACGCTGGACGGTCATACGGAAACGCTGCCGCTCTGGCGATTGCGGGAAGGCGCAGCAGGAACGGCGGGAGGGACGGAGGCGTCGCGGACGCGGACGCTGCTTGCAAGCGCCGAAGGCATCCCTCTGGTCATGGAAATCTCGATACCCGGTAACCGTGGCAACCGCATTTTGCACATCGTGCCGGAGCTGCGTCCCGGAAGCGAATTTGCCAGGGGACTTCTGGAAAAAACCATGCGGCTTGCCAACGGGAGAAGTTTTGCGGTTTCGTTGCCGGACTGGCAAATCACCCAAAACCCTGTCGCGGGCGGAAACGTGTTTCTCGCGTGGCACAAGCCGACGGTGCAAGAGCAAGGAAAGCCGTATCACGACAAAAAATACTGGTCGCGGATAAAGCTCGCCGGAAAGGCCGCGGCGATTTTGCAAGCGCGGGTCGAGCCGGATAAAAACTACCGCGTCCATTCGGTTTTCGGACAAAGCACAACAACAATAAAAAGCGATGCCGACGGGCTGCTCGCCGTTCCTCTGGAACATTCGCCGGAGATGTTTTACATTGGCATCGGGTCGGGTGAAACCGCGTTTTTGTTCGACGCCACCATCAAGGAAGTGGCGAAGGACTACAAAAGCGTCAGGGAACTGTACGACTGAAGGCACGCGAAGCCGGCAGGGAGGCAACGGAGGAGTCCGCAACTCCCGCGTCAATGTGCTGTAATTTTTTTCCGATACCGCAGCGGAGAGACGCCCAGCCGGGCGCGGAGATGGGTCGGGACGCGAAAACAAACCTGGCCTCGCCGCCTGCTGGCCATTTCCCCGACGAAGCTTCCGTGCAATGCCTGATGGAGCGCATGGGCGTCCGCTGGTATCGCAACGGCAATACACACAATTACAAAAACATCACCGCCACCCGCCACAGCCAGATACCCTCCGCGACCCGGGAGGAAAACCCGCCGCAGGTGACAAATGGATACGCGAACAACCGCGACTCTGCGTCGATCAGGCCAACCCCGCCCGGGAGTTTGGCAACGAGATCAATTACGCCCTCATGAGTATCGGCATGGGGGATACAATCAAGGAACGGGAACGCGCCAACCGCATCGAAAAATATCTCGGCTGGGTGCGCGCCATCCGTCGTTACGCGGCACCCCGCGTAACATCAGTCCGTAATTGATCAATCAGCCGCGTCTGCGGCGGATGATCGCCCAGGCCAGCAGTGCCAGCCCGGCCAGCATGGCCCATGTGGCAGGCTCGGGCACGGCAGACGGCATCGTCACCGTCAGCAGGAACGCGCGGTTCGCCTCCCCACCCTGCCCGTCGGAATACCGTCCCATGCCCACGATTTCGTTCTTGTCGTTAATATCGTAGGCAATTGTCAGCCCCACGAATCCCTCTTCGCTCTCGCTGCCGGTCAGCAGGTGCGCGGCAAGCTCGTCGAGATTCACCGTTTCATACGTCCTGAACCCGTCGCTGCTTGTCCACATCACGGCACTGTTATTTATCTCTCCGACGATTATTCCGTTGTTGTTTATTCCTCGTGTACTACCGGCAAAAACATCGTCCTGGGTAATAGAGTTCCCGTTTGCATCCACAATAGAACTCCCGTCTATGCTCATGTAACCGCCAAGCTGACGGCCCTGGGTATCCACATGTCCAACGGCTTCCATGCTGTCATTGATCCCGATGAGAGTTACATAAAGACCATCATAGAGTGTCTGATGAAGACTGCTGTACAGGTCCACGAAGACAAGATTGTCGTCGTTATCGGTAACCCCGGTATCCCAGTAACCTAGCCGAGAGCCATAGGAACTGTTCCTCGGATGATGATACCCGACAATGATCCCGTTGTTATTGATACCGTAGGAATAGCTCGAATCTATGGCGCCTGTGGGGAGATTTTCGGAGAGATCTTCGATGGGATTGAGCCTGTAAAAGGTACCGTCCGTATCTCGCCAGAAGGCATTGCTCATTCCCGTCTGGGAATTGGTTACCGTTCCTGTCATGATGCCGCTGTTATTGATGCCGTAAACAATGCCACTGGTGATTCCGCCATCGCTATACAAGCTGTTGTTGATGTCGGAGGCGATGCTCGTGAAGGCGCTGCCGCTGCTTGCCCAATAACCAGGCTCGTACGTATTATTATCACTACCGGACACAGCCCCGCCAAGTACCCCGTTATCGTTGATGGAATACACTATGGACTGTGCCGCGAGAGGCGTAAGCGTGTCTGCCGTTGGCAGGGAGGCGGCGGCGGCAGGCAAGGGCGCAAGCGCAAGGATCGCTGCGACAGCGAAAATCGCCCCGGCAAAAAGCATCCGTCGCTGCCGCAGCAGCGAGTCGCCGCCGCTTGCGTGCGGCATCGTGTGTAGTGTGTTTTTCATTATTTTCTGGCCAGTTTTCATGATGAGAAAAAAAAGAGACGGGATTGCTGATTCCAGATTGCGGATCTGTTGGTGTGCGGTCGTGCAGACGAACCGCGAAGCGTCGCCCGGTTCAGGCACGCGTATCGGAAAACCGGATATGCCGGGACGGCGGCAGAGGTTCCCGGCTGACAGAAGAACATCCTCTGTATCAGTTAACCAAATACCGAGGGGGG
>JAISAX010000768.1 GCA_031266495.1 Opitutaceae bacterium | reverse complement strand
GCGATCCAGCGTCGCTGACTCGGTCATTTATTCCCAATCCGGTAAACTCCCTCGCCAGCTCCTTGGCTCGCTCTTCAATCCCCGCGCATCTTCGCTCTGTTTATTTCCTTACGGTTCCTTACGTTCGCAGCTACGAGGCAGGCGCTCCTTCGTGTGAAACAGGCAGGCTAGAACCGCGGCCACTCCCATTCGCACTGGCCAGGGACGCCATTATGCAAAATGCCTCCGCGAGGCGTCAGTTTCACATGACCATCCAAAAACAAAGTGGACCGCTTTGTCTTTCCATCATGCGGATACAAATGTGGCGCAGTAGCAGGATTCGCCTCCGCCGACGCCGTGTGCGATTTCCCCAACGTCGCATACCATTCTTCGATCATTATCACATCACGCGTCGGTTTCTGTGAACGAGACACATTGATGGGCGTTCCAACCGGAGACGTCAGCCGCGCCGAAGCATAGGGGTTATACAACGGGTTTACCGGCACCCGGTCGTCCACCTGCTTCGTCTGATTTTCCGGACAAGTGAACAAAGCCCTGTTATCGACGTAGGGGAACAACGCGAACGTCCAGCTCCCCTCCGCATTCCACGTTGCCTCGTACGTGCTCTGCACGGGAAGGTTGCCGCGATTGTCGTTCACATACATCAGGAACGCACTGCCAACCTGCCTCATCTGCGCCAGGCAACGGGTGGTCCTTGCCTGCTCCCGCACCCGGCCGGTCACGGGAATGATGATTGCCGCAAGGATGCTGATGATGGCGATTACCGTGAGCAGTTCGACAAGGGTGAAGGCACGATTTTTCATAATCCCGGGAATGGTGAGAGAAAGCGAACAGGCGTAGTTATTTTCCGGATCGGCGGGAGACAAGCGCAGCCAATAGCGCGACCCCGCCAAACAGCGTCGCAAGCACGGCAGGTTCGGGCACCGCCTGCGGCGCCACCGAGGCGAAATCCGTGCCCAGGCGCAATTCATCCAGGGCTATGCCAGTGAAGCTGCCCGAGGCGCCAATGCGCAGGAGATTGAGGGAAAATACATCCCAAAAGTTGCCTGTGATGGAGCTGGCGGCAGTGGAAGCCAGAGGAGCCTCGCCACCGATGTCCGGATTGAGCCAGAGATGGATGGAGTCCGCGCCACCCGTAGTCGTGTCAACATCGATACGAATCACGACAAATGCCTCCGATGTTGATGCCGCGACATTGGTGGAACTGTAGGTTGCGTTGCTGCTCACGCGCCATGCATTCGACCCGCCGATCGCTCCGACCGAAAGCAATTCCGTATTGCCATCACGCAATAAGAGCACCGCGTTATTGGCTGCCCCGCCTGCCGGCGTGCCACTGGTGTTGCCAATGAACGAGAGCCACCAGGTCGTCGTGGCATTGGTTGCCGCGGTTATGGAATCAAGCGTGCGATAAATTCCGCTGTTCGCCGCTGAAACGACAAGTTTGCCGCCTTTCACGAAGAGATCGTTGCCGCCGGCATCGGTATATGACGATCCGCTCGCAATGACGTCATTAGCCGTGGACGCGCCTGAATTCGTCCACGCGGTTTTGAAGCCCTCGCCACCGTTTTTCCCGGCAAGCGAACCTGCCTCATAATCAAATCCGTCGTAAAGCAGGACGGACGCCGTTGCGGAAAACGGCAGGAGCAGTGCGGCAAATAAACCGGCGACAAAACGCCGGGAGGAGGATGCAATGTCTGGTTTCATAAAACAGAAGTGCGGTTGGGATTTTGTATGTTTGTTGGTAAGCCATCCGGTTACCCGAACGGGAAAATGATCGTGATTCTCAATCGCCCGGCACGCGCGCCGCCGGAGCTACATCGGCAAAGCTTCGCCCCAGTCGTATCTCGTCCCAGGCAAGACGTTTTTCCGGACCGCCCTTCGTCGTGGCGATGGTTCCGATTCGCAAACGCACCGGCAAGAACGGATGCTCCGCACCCCAAAAATCTTGCCCGACGATGCGGGCATTGGCCAAGGAGACGGATGGCTCGCGCGAACCGCGCGGATTTACCCAGAGATGCACTGCGTCGGACGCGCCGGGCGCACTGTCCACGTCCACCCGGATCACGATCCAAGAAAACATTTCGGGCGGGCGTTTGGCCGCTCCCCGGGAAAAGACTTTCGTGAGGCCCTCCGCCCGGATGCGCCACTCGTTCAGCCGCCCCATCACGCCAACGGTCAGCAACGGCGCGTCCTTGGCCGCGCGTAATTGGAACGAAACCTCGTCACCGCTATTCTCAAAGGGGCCGCCCTCGATCCGCGCCAGGAACGACATCCAGAGAACCGCCTTTCCGTCGCCATCTTCGCCGCCGGGAGTCAAGCCGGCGGCGCTGGCATCGAAATCACGATACGCGCCCGCCGTGACACTGCCCCCGACCTGCGCATGCCGACCGTGGGCCGCCAGTTGCCAACCGTCGCCGTCTTTGTATTCAAATCCCGGAGCCAGCAGCGCCACTCCGCCGGCCGCGCTCTTCCGCCATTCCGTTTTCCACGGCCCCTCTCCCCCATCGGAACCATCGAGCGCATCCGTGCGATAATCAAAGCCATCGTAAACAGCCCGGCCAGCATCCGAAGCGGCATCCCCGATCGCGCCGTTTGTCACTGACATCATGATACAAGCGAGCACGGGAAGCGCTCGCATTGGCCGGAAACATGCAGATTGTTCGTTCATTGTGGGTTCGTCTCAAAAAAAGGGAGTTGCCTGGCGGCGCGGTGGAGATCCTTGACGGCGGATTCGGGCAGACCCCGTCCGTAAACGGTCAGCCTGGCGAGGCGACCGGTGAAAAATCCTTCGGATGGCATTTCGTCCACCGCGGTGGCTGCGGCGCGCCCGCCGGAATTGCCGCCGATGGAAAATCCTTCCGTGGAACGCGTGCCGACGCACGGTTCGCGCTCCTGCAACTCGCCGTCGAGCCAAAGCTCCAATGCCGACCCCGTGAACTGCGCCACCGCATGATAAAACCGTCCCGTTTCCAGCGGACGCTTGCTGAGCGCTTCCACAAACGGCTTCGGATGCTTGCGAAGCTCAGGCAACCGCGACGCCACCAGATGTCCTGCCGCATCGACGACAAGCCCTGCCTGTGCTCCCCGCTGCCAGCAAATCGTTTCGTGGCGTCCGGCCTGGCCGGGGCTGAACAGCACCTCGATGGCAACCGGCCCGTTGCCCGCCGTATCCGGCTCGGCCCTCAACGCCGTATTCCCGTCAAACTGGCAGGCGCGCCCGCTGCCGGGCAGTGTGACAAAGCGCAGTCCGTTCTTTTCGGGCAACGCAAGATCCTGCCGGTAAATCGAGCGGTCTTCGATGATGTTGCGCGGTTTGTTGAGCCCGGCGACGTTGCCCATCAGCGCGGGTTTCGGCCCGAAAAACACCCAATCGGCCACAACCGCAGTCGCGGGAACCGGCGGCGTGGCAAGCACCGTTGGCGACCAGGCCCAGGAACCATCCTCGAAGCGTGCGAGGGCCGAAAAATAATCCGCCCCGCGCTCCGACTGTGTCCAGCGCCCCGATGACTCCGCGACCGGGCGCGACACACGTCCGTTTGCCCTGGCCATTGCCTTCGTCTCCGGTGTCGTCAGGCGCACCGGCTGATCAAGCTCCACCACCTCCGCGCCGTCGCACGAAAGCGGAGCGAGAAACCGCATCAGGTGCCCGCGTTTCATCCCGGCGACAAGCGTATCCGCCGCACCCGGTCCGGAGACTTCGTAACACACGCCATACAGGCCCGAGCCTGTGACTGTGCTTGTATTCAAGCCGCCATTCGCATCGTCACGGCCATCGCGTCCATTGATTTCCAGCCGCACCCGCCTCTCCGGTCCGGCAAGACGGTGAAGCGGCACCGAATAAAAAAGCTGGTCATTGCTCCCTTCCGGCTCGCTGACAACGATGTCGGGCAGGTGGTGGTAGCGGATCTCGCGGCCATCAACCCATGCCCGCGCCGCCACCCGCAGCACGCCTGGAGCCCGCAGCGCGCTTTCGCCCGTTTCCTCTCCCGTATCCGCATACCAGGGACGCATCGCACCGCGTACCGCGCTTGCATCCATGACCAGCGCCGGACTCGTGGCGCGCAGGACCACGCGCCCGGATGCCGCCTCCGTGACCACCACCTCGCACCTCACCTCGCCCAATCGCTCCGGATTTTGCGTCGGCAATGGCAACACCTCCAGCCTCAGCGGCTCTCCGGGATAGACCGACTTGCGGTAAGAGAGCACCAGTTCGGGAACTCCCGGTTTCCCCTCGGGCAACGGTTTCCCCAGAAAACCGGCAAGAAGCCGTCCCATGATTTCCAGGCGGCTGCCTGCATCGCCAAACGACGGGCAGAACGTCGTCGCCTCGTTCCAGTCATTCCACGTGGTCAGGTGGACGAAATCGGGGCGCCCCTCCTCCGCCAAAGTCCACATCTCGCGCAACTCCGCGGTGTGGCGCGGTGAAATAAAGTTCCGGCTGTAGGTGCGCGCCGCGTAGTAGCCGACATGCACGGACGCCCCGACCGCGACCTTGGGGTATTTTTGGGAAAACTGTTCCCGGATAAACTTCGTGAACCCTGCGCTGTCCCGCAGCGAAGCTCCTCCAAAATGGAAAACCGCGTCCGACACAGGCATGATTTTATCCGCTTCACTCCTGTCCACGCGACCGGTCAGGGCAGGCGTGAGCCCGTCGAAGTTGTAAACCCAATACGCATCGCGTCCGCCTTCCCGGACTCCTTCGAGCAACGACCTCCATAGTTCCGGCGTCATCTTCAAATGCATCGGATGATGATACGTCAGGAAGACCGGAAGTCCCCCCTCCCCTCCCCCCCCCCCCCCTCGCCTTCCGGTGCGCAGCCACGCCGGATCGTCGCCCATGCGCTCCATCATGTAGAGCGCGGCGGCGACCGCCATCGGGATGTTTTTCAGCTCGACGAACGGCGCCACCCTGAACTCGCCCAATCCGGCGGACCGCGCCGTTTTCAAAAATCGTTTGAACGTCACAATGCCTGCCCTCACCCGGTCCGGCGTAAAAAACACAATGTCCGCACTCACAACCGTGACGCCTCCAGCCGCCATGAGTCGAAACTCCTCCGCCAGCACATCGTAACCCGCTTCCGCCCGCAGCGGCACCACCGGGAAATCATTCTGTCGTTGATACCCAAGCGCGGTGAAATCCGCCGGGAACCACGGGATATAACACGCGATCGCCTCCCGCTGCAACGGAGGCGCGTCCGGAGCCCTTTGCACCTGCGGCCTGCTTCCATTTTCAAAAGCAACATCCACGATACGCGGCCTCACCCCGGCGGCGCTTGTTCCCGCGCGCACCGTCCAGTCGATCTCGCCTGGCGCAGGCGTGCCCGCCGGTGCGCCCGCCTCGAAAACCTTGCCCGTGCTCGGATCAATGTCACCCGGGACGGTTACATCCGGCGGCGGCACCACATGACGAACATCGCCCGGCTCGCCGACCTCGATGAAAAGGTAGCCGTTGAAACAGAATACACCGACGCCCTCCGTGCGACGCGCGGCGCCGAGGCCGCCTCGCGTGACGGCCTCATCGGCCGGAGGCTCGCCGGTCCAAAGCCGCTTCCATGCGCCGGCCTGCCACTGCTCCAGCCGGCTACGTCCACCCGCAACCCCCGCGCGATAAAGCCTGCCGCCGGTGGCGTCGCGCAATTCCACCCATGCGGCATCATCCGCGCCCACGTTTTCCAACCGGCACGAAAATCGCCAGTTGTCGCCCGCCGGACGCGGCCGGCCCTCTCCCCATTCCTCCGGGGCCGCGAACATGCCCCCTGTCAGCAAGCCACCGGCGAGCATGCATGCCGCGAAGCGGATGGCCGAAAAACAGATGGCTGGCAACCGGCGGGATGACAGGGAGGTTTTTCCGTTTCGGGCAACAAGCATGAGACCAGCCTGTTTCCTCCGGCGCCGGGATTACGATGGGAAAAACCCGATGATACTTGCACGTATTTGATCTGATCACCAGGTTTCACGAACCTCCGATTGTCAATCATGCCTCATTTCATCGAACTCATTTCCCCCCACATCCACAGTATCGGCGTCGAAACGACACGCGGCTGGATCGGCCCCACGCGCATCATCTACAACCAGTCGCTCGTGCTCGTGGAGCAGGGATCCTGCGAAACGCGTTTCGAGGGAGCGGCACCCATCGTGAATGAACCGGGATCGTTCATCATAAAACCGTGCAACTGGCGGCACTCCGCCAACCAGACTTCGCGAGGGAAAATCGTCTTGCGCTGGCTGCACTTTGACTGGGCTTATCAGGAACCGCCGCTCCTGCCGTCGATGCCGGTGAACTGCTATTTCCCCGGTAAACCCCGTCCCGAACTCGTGAGACCCGCGCCGGAATTTATCCCGGCGGACAGGGTTTTTCACGGTCCGATTCCGGCGCCTGCCAGCACCTTTCAGGCCTTTGACCGCCTGAGGGAGCGATGGAACAACGGCACCGCGCGCGAGCGTGCTTCGTGCCGCGCGCTGCTGCTCGAAATCCTTATCGATCTGCTCGGAGAACAGACGGGGTATCTGTCGAAATCCGACAACAGCCGTAACGAGACTGGCGACGCACAACGGCTCCTCGCCGCCCGTATCCGGGAGAGACTCAACCGGATGCTGGACGACGTGAAAACCGCCCGGCTCCCGCTCGAAGAAGAACTGACAAAGCTGGGCTTCAGCTACCCTCATCTCTGCCGCGTATTCACCCACACATACGGGATCAGTCCGCTCACCTACTACAACAGCAGGCGCATGGAGCGCGCCCAACTCCTGCTGCGCGACACGCTGCATCCAATCAACGAAATCGCCCTCAAGACAGGCTTTGCGTCACCCGCCTATTTCACGCGTCTCTTCACGAAATACATCGGACGGAACCCGCGCGATTACCGCAACGCACCTCAGTGACGACACGCAACGGAATCAATTTCGTGTAACATTTCGCACGAATCTCCTGTTCATGCCCGGCAATGCATGGCGGCAGCATGCGTGACCATGTGCGGAATCACCGGAACACACTCCGAAACAATCTCCGAACACCTCAGTACACCGCTTGCCGGCCACTGCGATGTTTTCGTGTGTGGAGGCGGTCCCGCCGGCATCGCCGCTGCCGTCTCCGCCGCGCGTGAAGGTGCGCGCGTCACTCTCGTCGAAGCGCACGGCTGTCTCGGCGGCGTGTGGACCAGCGGTTGCCTGAGCTGGCTGATCGACCATGAAAACAAGACCGGTCTCATGGCCGAAATCAAGGAACGCCTCATACGTATCGGCGGTATGGTTACATCGTCCGCTTACGATTGCGAATGTATGAAACTCGTCCTCGACGAGATGGCGGCCGAGGCGGGTGTGCGCGTGTTCCTGCACAGCCACGTCGTCGCCGCGCGCGTCGATCCACACGCCGACATGCGGGCCGGGGCGCAAGGCCGGCTCACTCACGCCATCGTCGAATCCAGGAGCGGACGCCAGGCATGGTCTGCCAATGTGTTCATCGACGCCAGCGGCGACGGCGACCTGGCCGCCCGGGCGGGCTGCCGCTTCGAGATCGGCCATCCGGAAACCGGCGAGACGCAACCGATGAGTCTCATGGCGCTTGTTACCGGAGTGAACGCCAACGCCATCGGCGAATATCACAACGCCCGGGACTCCCGCAAACAGGAGGAGGCCAAGCACGCGCTGCGCAAGCATCTGGAGGCTCACGGTCACAACCCCTCCTACGCATCGCCAACGCTGTTTCACATTCGCAATGACCTCTATGCCTTGATGGCCACCCACCAATACGGACGTTCGGCGATCGACGCAGGCGACCTCACGCAAGCGACCATCGGGGCGCGCGCCGAAATCCATGCGATCATCTCCGCGCTGCGGCATTCCGGCGGCGCATGGGCGGGAGTGCAACTCGTCGCCACCGCGGCGCAGATCGGCATTCGCGAAGGCCGGCGTATCCATGGTATTTATACGGTCACGGCCGATGATATCACGGCAGGGCGCCGCCATCCCGACTCAATTTGCGACGTGTCGTTTGGCGTGGACATCCACAGCACCAATCCGGCGCGCGGTAAAAGTTATACCAACGGCGATCTCCAGGTGCGTCCTTACCAAATCCCGTTGCGCGCAGCCATCGCAGCCGACGTGGACGGTCTGATGCTGGCGGGACGTTGCATCAGCGGGGATTTTTTCGCGCATGCAAGCTACCGGGTCACAGGCAACGCCGTGCAAATGGGGGAATCCGTCGGTCGCGTGGCGGCTCTGGCGAACGCCCGAAATGTGCTTCCGCATGAGGCACGCGCCGGATTACTCGCCAACGAGGCGCAAGCGGAATGCCGGTAGCACATCTGCCTTCATATAGAAGTAGCGCCATAAACCCGTCAGGCCGTCCGGACAGGCAACCGACACGCATCGCGGCGCGTTGCCCAAGACAATCGATTCCTCACGTCCGCCCCGGCCGCAAGGGCGGCAGGGGCGGAGCGGGCGGATATTTGGGCGGGCGGGCCGCGCCGTCGATGCGCTCCTGCGGCGGCACGGCGAAGACAGAGTTGCGGGCGGCCACGCAGCCGGCACGGCCAGGCACACAGGGAGCGCGGACACGTTCGCAGCGTTCGGTGGCGGGAATAAAATGCGGGCAGAAAAAACTCATACCGGCTGCGCGTGCGTACCCGTGCGGCGGTACGCATCAAAACGCTGCGCGACCACGCGCAGGAGCGGCATGCCGGTTTCCGTCACGCGCAGGCCGTGGTCATCGATCTCCACTACACCATCGGCTTCGAGGTCGGCCAGCGAGGCGAGTTCCGCGGCGTAGGCCGTCGAAAAATCCTTCCCCAGCGCGCGGGTGAGTTTTCCGAAATCGAGCCGCCGGTCGCACATGATGCCCATGATGATCGTGCGGCGGCGCCGGTCCTCGGGCGTCAGCCGCCAGCCGCGTTCGGCCGGCAGGCGGCGCGCGGCGATGGCGGCGCGCCAGGCGAAGAGGTCCTTGCTGTTTTGCCAGTAACCTTCCGGCGTCGAGGAAATCGCCGAGATGCCGAATGCGTAGAGCGAGGCGCCGGCGCGCGTGCTGTAACCCTGGAAATTGCGATGCAGGGCTCCTTCCTTCGTGGCGCGGGCGAGTTCGTCGCAGGGGCGGGCGTAGTGATCGAGCCCTACATCGACGTACCCGGCGGCGAGGAGGCGTTCGTGGGCGAGTTGTTGCAGGGCGAGGCGCCCTTCGAAGCCGGGCAGGTTTTCCTGTTGTTCGAGGATGCGCTGGGCGGGCTTGAGCGAGGGGATGTGGGCGTAGCCGAAAATGGAGAGCCGGTCGGGGTCGAGCGCGATGACGTCGTCCAGGGTGTGGCTGAACGTCTTCAGCGTCTGGCGCGGCAGGCCGTAGATGAGGTCCACGTTGATCGAGGTGAATCCGGCCTCGCGCAGGAGGTCCACGGCGCGGCGGTTGACGGACTGCGGCTGCACGCGGTGGATGGCGGCCTGCACGGCCGGGTCGGTGTCCTGCACGCCGAGCGAGGCGCGGCGGGCGCCGAGCACGCGGAAGGCCAGCACCTGGGGCGCGTCGAGGTGGCGCGGGTCGATCTCGACGCTGATCTCGGCATCGGGCGCGAAACGGAAAAGCCGGTGCGCGGCTTCGGCGAAACGCGTGAGCTGGTCGGCCGGGAAAAACGTGGGCGTGCCGCCGCCGAGGTGGAGTTGCGTGACGGGCCGGGAGCGATCGATGAGGCGGCCGGTCAGGCACATCTCCGCGATGAGGTCGTCGAGATACTCGGCCGCGGCGTCGACACGTGTAGTGATGATGTTGTTACAACCGCAGAACCAGCAGCGCGCCTGGCAAAATGGCAGGTGAAAGTACAGCGAGAGCGGTCCGGAGGCGGCGGCGGCCAGGGCGGGGGCGTTGTTGTTGTCGGCGGCGTTGTCGTCGGTGATGAGCCGGCGCACGTCGACGGCGGCGAGGTCGTCGGTAAAGTGATTGGCGCTGGGGTACGAGGTGTAGCGGGGCGCCGGTTGCGCATATTTTCGCAGCAGGTTGGCGGTGATGGAGCAAGATCGGACTGAGGGGGGGGGGGGGAG
>JAISAX010000753.1 GCA_031266495.1 Opitutaceae bacterium | reverse complement strand
CTCCCCCCCCCCTCCTTCGACTGGTCTCCTCACACCGATGTCTCCAGTTCATCAATACGTACTCCTTCTCCGTCCGGCAGCCATGTTTCACTTTCCTCCTGGCAAACCGGCAACCATGCTCCGCTCTTCGTCCGGCCATCCGGCACCAAACACCAACCCGCAACCTGCCTGCTCGCTCACCATGAAAACCAGGATCATCATCACCGTATCCATCGCGGCCCTCCTTCTCGCCGCTCTCCCGTCCGCCCGCTCCGCCGTCGTCACGACCGCCACTACAGCGACTCCCGATGCCGCCACGATCATCGCCTTTGCCGAAGGGCCGACGACAAGCGCCATGGGTGTGCGCTGGGACACCAGCATAGCGGGTGCGACGGGCCACCGTGACATCTCCCAATCCTTTCTCGTTGCCAGTGCGACCACCCTCGCATCGTTCACGCTCAAGCAGGCCAATGACCAGCCCACCCCTGCCGCGCTCGTGAATCTGCCCTTCACCGTAAAAATCTACAAAATCCCCTCCGCTTCCGCATTGCCCGACGCCGCCGGATCGGAACTCGTTTCAACGCAAACAGGCACATGGACCGTTCCGGGAGGCACCGTCAAAGACAGCTACATCACGTTCACTCTCGACCAGAGCGTCAGCCTGGGGGCCAACACGTACTACGCCTTTGCACTCGGATTCGATCAAAGTGCTTCAGGCGCCAACTTCATCGCTTCCACAAGTGGCAACGGCACCCTTTACGCCAACGGCCTGGCTGCCGGTCTCGCTTACGACTGGAACACATCCGCTGCCGGCTCATGGGCGTCATTCAGTACCGACTACATCTTTTACGTCAACACCGCCGCCGCCGCCGTTCCCGAATCCGCCACGACCGCCGCGCTTCTCGGCGCGCTTGCCATTGCCGCCACCGCCCTTGCCCGGCGCAAACGTCGCTGACTCTCTCCTCCCCTCCCCCCCCCTTCCCTTCCCGCCCCGTCCCGCCATGCCACTCGTCCTTGCCATTATCCTCCTTGCCACCGCGCAACTCCCCGTCGCCGCGCAGGACGCCGGAACCGGAACCGATACCGGTGTATCCGGTTCGTCGGCACAACCCCTGCAGGCCCGGATCGACGCCCTCAAAAACGCCCCCCCCGGCACCGTCCTCCAACTCGCACCCGGCCTCCACCGCCTGCCGCGCGCCGGCCTTCGCATTCACGGCCTGCGCGACGTCACCATCGACGGCGGCGGCTCCGCGCTCCTCCTCGCCACCGACCCGGAGGGCACCGGCATCAGCGTGCAAAATTCCAAAAATGTCACGTTTCGCGGATTCGCCCTCGACTTCGATCCGCTCCCCTTCACCCAGGCCACCATCACCGGCATCGACCGCGAACGCCGCACCATCGACTTCACCCTCCACGACGGTTACCCGCCCCTCCGCGAACGCGTTGTCAAGGACGGCCAGTCCGTCACCCTCCTCCCGCGTATCCATCTTTTCGAGGCAAACGCGCACCGCTGGAAACCCGGCGCTCCGGACTACGCCGCCGCCTCCATGGAAAAAACCGGACCGCGCAGCGGACGCGCCGGCTTCCCGGCCCACGTCACCCATGCCGACCTCGGCCACTTCGCCACCGGCGACCGCATCGCCATCAGCACCCTTTCCGGCAACGCCGTCCGCATCTCCGAAAACTGCGCCGACCTCCTCTGGGAAGACATCACCGTCCACTCCGCCCCCTTTGTCACCTTCACCCTCCGCTCCAACGAAGACTCCGGCATCTGGCGCCGCATAAAAATCATCCCCGGCCCCCCGCCCCCCGGCGCCACGCAACCCCGGCTCCTCTCCTCCAACGCCGACGGTTTCAACTCCTCCGACACCCGCCGCGGCCCCCTCCTCGAAGACTGCGAATTCGCGTTCCTCGGCGACGACTCCGTCAACCTCCACGGCCCCGTCACCCCCGTCGGCCAGTGGCTCGACGCCGACACCCTCGACGCCATCATGGCCGCCCGCAACAACCGCGTGGACCTCCTCTCGCGTCCCGGCGACGAAATCCGCTTCCTCCGCGCCCCCGATTACCGCGTCATCGCCACCCGCCGCATCCTCGGCGTCCGGCGTATCGAGGAAGACGCTACACGCTGGATACCCCTCGCTTTCGACACCTGGAGTCCCTCCGGCATCCATCCCGGGGCGGAAAACATCTCCATCTTCCGCGTCACCCTCGCGCCCGAAAGTGGCGCGGGCTTTTCCTGCCAATCGCCCGCATCCGGCGTGGCACGGGCATCCCTGCCCGTGAACGTTGCCTCACCGCTCCGGCGTGGCACGGGCTTCCAGCCCGTGAGCGTTGCCTCCCCGTTCCGGCGTGGCACGGGCTTCCAGCCCGTGAGCGTTGCCTCCCCGTTCCGGCGTGGCGCGGGCGTCCCGCCCGCATCCGTCGATGGCAGCAACCTTGCCGACACCACCGGCCTTTTTGTTGATTTCCCGGCCCTTGCCGCTCCCGGCTATGTCATTCGCAACAACCATTTCCATGACCATCGCGCCCGCGCCCTGCGCATCCAGGCCAGCGACGGCATCATCACCGGCAACCGCATCGAGCGCATCAAGCAAGTCGGCATCAGCATCGGTCCCGAATACGCCTTCTGGCGTGAAGCCGGCTGGGTGAACAACGTCATCATCGAACAAAACACCCTGCGCGACATCGCCGAAGGGTCCAATTCCTGGTCGCCCGCCGCCTACACCCTCGGCGCCATCTGCACCCTCTCCCGCATGGACGCGCGCCAACCCGGCGAACCCGCCCGCCCCCACCCGCCCGGCAACCGCAACATCACCATCCGCGACAACACCATTGAAAATTGTCCGCTCGACGCCCTCCACACCGGCGCCACCGACACCCGCGCCCGCCCCCGCCCCGCCAACCGCATCGAAAATACCGCCACCCTCCCCCCCCCCGCCAAACAGCGCGCCGGCGGCGACCACGGCCTGTCCGTTGGCGACGGCATCAAGATCACGCCCTGAACCGCGAAACCGTCGCGTGCCGTCGTATCCGACTCCCATGACAAAATCGAAAAAATCTCTCCTCCTCCCTCCCCTTCCCCTCACCGCCCTGCGCCCGGCCCTCCTCCCGGCCCTCCTCCTCTGCCTCGTTTCCGTTTCCATTGGCGCGCAGGCGCGCACCCTCCTCGTTGACCAGCGTCCCGCCGCCAGGGCCGAATACCGCACGCTCGCCGCCGCTGCCGCCGCCGTGCAGCCCGGCGACACGATAAAAATCGCGCCCGGCAGCGGACCGTATCGGGAAACCCTCTACATAAAAACCTCCGGCACGCCCGGCGCGCCCATCACCGTGGACGGCTCCGGCGAACTCCTCACCGGAGCCGACCCGCTCGCCACCCTTGTCAGGAACGGCGACACCTGGACCTGCGACCTCACACCCTTCCAGACCACCGCGCAACCCGTGCAAGGTTTTACGAAAAACAAAGACGAAAACGAAAACAAGACCGGCGGACGCTGGACCACCCGGTTCACCCCCGCCCCCGTGCCCTTCGTCCTCATTTACCGCGGCGAACGCCTCCGGCAAGACCGCGCCACCGGCCAGTTCACGCGCCACGCCACCCTCTCCGCCGACCATAACACGCTCACCCTCCACCCCGGCACATCGCCCGACGGCTGGGAAATCTCCGTGCGACCCCACGTCGTCCTGACCGCGGGCGACACCTCGTATCACATTTACCGGCACATCCGCGCCTCCGGTTCCCTCAACGACGGCTTCAACATGCACGGCGCCGGCCAGGACCTCGTCTTCGAGGACATCGAGGCCTTCAACAACCTCGACGAAGGCTTCTCCGCGCACGACACCGTCGCTTGCACGCTCACCCGCGCCCGTCTCCACGCCAACGACAACGGACTGGCCAACGCCAACCAGTCCGTCATGCGCGCCACCGACATCGTTTGCCACGACAACCTCGGCTTCGGTTTTTACCTGCAAGGCGCCACCGCCGACGTGGACAACCTTGACAGCGCCCGCAACGGCATCGCGCAACTCGTCCTGCACACGGGAGCCACTTTCCGGGCCGGGCGCGTCACGCTCACCCCCGGCGGCTGGCGCGACAACCCGCACGTCTCCGCGCAAGAGTCGGGTCAGGACATCCGCGCCGCGACCATCAGCAAAGGCTCCCGTATCACGATTACCGGACAAGAACCGCTTCTCCTCCCCGCGCCCGCTCCATAACAACCTCCCCGTCCCTTCTCTCCCCTCCCCCCCCCCCCCCCTTCACTCTTCTCCACATGCTCGACCACATGCTCGAAAAACTCCTCACCCACCTCGAAAGGATCATCGACGAAGACCACGTTGCCCGCGTGCGCGCGCTCCATTGCCACGCCCTCTCCCACGCGCCCGATGCCCCCCGGGTGTGCAAAGTCAACACGACCCTCCCCGACAACCCCTTCACACCCGTCCCCCATCAAGCCACCCACAACGACCACGGGTTGATGCTCTACAACCAGCTCCTGCCCCTCCTCACCGGAGCCACCCTCCGGGATCACCAGATCTACTCCATCCGCCCCAACTACGGCGTCGGCACCCTGCCCTCCTTTTTCGGCGCCCGCAGCTCGTTTGCCGACGAAAACCAGATGCCCTGGTGCGAGCACCTGCCCGACAAGGATGCCGTCCGGCGCGCCATCGAAAACGGCCCCCCCCCCCTCCACGCCGGCTTCGGCCCCCGCATCCTCGAAACCTGCGACTACTACGCCCGCACCCTCGCCCGCCACCCCAGGCTCCAGCGCACCATCGCCATCTACCACCCCGACTTCCAGGGACCCTTCGACACCGCCCACCTCCTGTACGGCACCGACCTCTATTACGACATGTGCGACGACCCCGGCTTCGTCCACCAACTCCTCGCCACCATCACCGACACCTGGATCGCCCTGATGGACCAGATCCTCCCCCACATGAGCGAACCCGTCGAGGGCCACTGCCACCACTGGGACGCCCTCTACCCCGGCCACATAGTTCTCCGCAACGACACCGCCGTGACCCTCTCGCCCGACATGTACAACGAATTCGTGCGCCCCTACGACGAACGCATCCTCCGCCACTACCACGGCGGCTCCATGCACTACTGCGGCGCCCGCCTCCCCTGGCTCCCCGACATGTTGCAAAAAACCGGCCACCTCCACGCCATGAATTTCGGACGCGTCCCCGGCCTCGCCTACGGACGCCCCTTCATCGAGGAAGTCCGCCAACGCAGCGCCCCGCGCCACATCGCCATCGTCGGCTACAACATGACGCTCGACGAATTCAACGACCTGCGCGCCACCCCCGGCCTCACCCCCGCCGGCCTCACCTTCCAGATCGACATCCCGACCCCCGCCCAGGCCACCGCCTTCCTCCAGACCCTTGCCCATGAAAACGACACTCCGCGGCTTCTACGCTCACACGCTTGATGAACGTGCGAGGAATTTCCGATTCCCGATTCCCGATTTTCGATTGATCGAGCCATCGCATCCCTCACCCCGACGGCGCGGCAGCGCCCAATCGGGAATCCGGAACCGGGAATCGAAAATCAGCCGCGGCGGCTGCGGCGGCTGCGGCGGCTGCGGCGCCTTCACGCTGGTCGAGTTGCTGACCGTCATTGCCATTATCGGCATCCTTGCGGCGATCATGATACCCACCGTGGGGCGCGTCCGCGAAACCGCCCGGCTCATTGATTGCACCAGCAACCTGCGCGCCCTGCACACCGGCTTCACCCTCTTCGCCAATGATCATCGCGGGAAATTTCCCGCCCCGATGGCCAACCCGTTGCCCGCCCCTCCCGCCCCACCCGGCGACACCGGCAGCTGGATGCTCGCCCTGCAATACAACGGCTACCTCGACAACAAAAACGAGGTGCAGCAGAAAGGGAGAAAGAACATCTTTCTGTGTCCCGCCGCGCTCAAGACCTGGCCGGACGGCGGAGCCAAACGCACGTATCTTATGGTTTCCCTGACACCCGGCCAGGAAGTTCCCCATGCGATTGATCCCCCGGCATTGAGCGCCCCCAGCCGTTCGCTCTTGTTAATCGACGGCAAGGACAGTGGTGCGGGTAACGGCGACACATGGCCATCCTTCAAAAACCACCCTGGTCACGAAACCCGCATCGACTACCGTCACAACGCCGTTGCGAACGCGCTTTTTGTTGACGGCCACATCGAAAAACTCGCCGCCACCGACCCCAATCTCCCCGACTACATCGACAACGTGAACCGCTGAAGGGGGGAGTAATTGGAAAAAGTGGTGGGAAAGGGGCTGGGCAACCTGGCCGCGCCCCGCGAGCTTCGGGTGGTGCAAGCGATTCCGAAGCTCGGCACCGGGAAGATCAACCACCGCGAATTGTTGCGGCAACTGGCGGAGTAGCGGGAGGCGGGAGGCGACGGTCTCCGGTAATTGCCGGGAGTCACGCGGCTCGACCGTCGCAGGGGCGTCGCAAGCGACGCCCGCCGTCCACCGCCTGAAGCTCCGTCCATCCGGAGCGGGCATCGCAAGCGAAGCCACTACGCAAGCGAAGCCCCTACGAGTGTGGCGCGGGCGTCCCGCCCGCATCCGGCGTGGCACGGGCATCCTTGCCCGTGAACGTTGCCTCTCCGCTCCGGCGTGACACAGGCTCTCCAGCCCGTGGACGGCGCGAAGCGCCGCCTCCATGCTTCCCCGCCTCCCTCCCGCCACTCCACTCCCTCCCGCTACTCCACTCCCGGAACGGACGTTTGTCAGAAGAAGCCCGTGCCTCGGCTTTTGAAGGAATTTCGCCTTCCAGTTTCAGGATTTTGACCGGAATTGACTGCATGAAAATCACAGTGGACACAAACGACCAGACGCTGGAAGAACTTCTGCAGAAAGACCCCTATAGATTCTGACAAAAAGGAAATCAGGACTTGCCAGATTCTGGCAGGTCCATTTTCTGGGCGCCTCTCCGATAATGCCCAGGTGGTGGAATTGGTAGACACGCAGGTCTCAGAAGCCTGTGCCTCACGGTGTGCGGGTTCGAGTCCCGCCTTGGGCACCATCTAAAAAACCGCCAGATCCGCTGGCGGCTTTTTTGCGGCCCCGCCCCGGCCCCGGTTGCCCGGTTCAGAGGGAAGACAGGCCTGCCTCGCGGCGTTCCCGGCGCTTTTCGACACGCCGCCCCACAAGGATCGCCAGCCAGTAGAGCGCGTAGAGAGGCGTCGCCAGGACGGTTTGCGTGACCGGATCGGGCGTCGGCGTGACGATCGCCGCGATGATAAAAATCACCAGCAACGCGTGCCGCCACCAGCCGACGAGCTTGCGCGTCGTCAGCAGCCCCATCCACACCAGCACCACGATGAGCAACGGAAACTCGAACGCCGCCCCCACGCCCGGCACCAGCCACATCAGCAAGCTGTAATACGCCTCGGGCGTCCACCGCGTGACGAAACCGAAAAGGTGGTTGAGTCCGACCGACACCCGGATCGTGCCCGGCACGAGCAAAAAAAAGCTGAACGCCGCTCCGATCACAAACAACAACAACGCTGACAGACAGACCGGCAGCACCCGTTTCTTTTCCCGCTCATGCAGCGCCGGCGCCACAAACTGCCCGACGAAAAAAAACATGAACGGCAATCCCAGCACCAGGCCGCCCATGCAGCACATCTGGATGACGATCGTGAAACTCTCCATGATCGAGTGCGTGCCGAGGTCGAGGCTCAGTGACGCATTGCCCGCCTCTGCCTGCACCTGGTGCAGCGGCCAGAGCAGCAGTTCGTTCGACTCTTTCAAAAAAAAACCGATCAGCGCCACAAAGACGCCGAAGACGATCACGCACTTGATCAGCGTCCAGCGCAGTTCCTCAAGGTGATCGAAAAACCCCCTCGGGCGCTCGCTCCCGGGGATGTCCTCCCCGGCATCGTCGTCATCCTCCAACCACTCGCCGTCCCCGTCGCCGTCCTCGACAGCCTCCGTGTCATCCTCCGTATCGTCCTCCGGCCCGGCAGCTGTCGACGCCTTCTCGCCATCAACGGATTCGTCTGCGGGTTTTGGATGATCGTCGCGATTCACTGACGAAACAGAAAAAGTGCGCCGGCCCGCATTTCAACCAGGAAGCCCGAAAACGGATCGGTAATTCCGAGTTCGCAGCCCCCGGGCGGCCGGGGGGGGGGGGGGGGGGGGGGG
>JAISAX010000716.1 GCA_031266495.1 Opitutaceae bacterium | reverse complement strand
GCGAATCAATACGCCGGTCACGCAAAAGCGTTCCGGGAGTTCGCGCGCGATGCGAAGGAAAAATCCGGCGCGCCAGCCGCTTCCAATAATGGCAAATTGAATGGGAGACATTTTTATGGTTAATTTTGTAGTCTGATTTACCCGGGATTCGAGGATAATAACTGATGTTACGCAGCCGCGAGGTAGGGGCTTCGCTTGCGAAGCCCGCGTGGACCTGATCACAACGGGAGATTCGCCAATGCTCTCCGCCTGGCGCGGGCGTCGCAAGCGACGCCCCTACGGTCGATCCGTGTAACTTCAGTTAATAATTTTCGGCGGTCATTTTGATAAAGCAGGCGTTGCGGTGTTTGTCAGAGATTGCGGCCGTCTCGCCCGCCTCCGGTGCCGGAGTAAGGCTGGCCGGGAATCCAGTTTGCCGGTGGAGGCGGGGTGAAGGTATCCAGCGGCAACTTGACCTCCGCCCGGCAGTGGCTGCTCAGGCAGGCGGCTTCACACAGTTCCAGTGCCATCAGTGAACTGGTGGCCACGTCGTAGTTTGCGGCTCCGGAATCCATTTGTTCCGCCAGCCGTTCAAAATGATAACGATGCCCCGAATCACTCATTTCCGGCGGATCACAAACAATACCATTCGGGTGTTTCGGGCTGACGATATGATAGGCGGTTTCCCAGCCGTAGAATTCGATTTGCCCCCGGGTTCCGAAAATCCTGAACACGGTCTGGTGCGGAGGCGCGTTGACCGCGATGTGGTCTCCTGTGTGCATGGTCACGCGGATGCCGCTCCGGGTTTGTGCGGTGGTGACCGCCGTGGTTTCCACCTGCATCCCGTCGCGCCAGGTGCGCGTGGTTGAGTCGCAGGCGGCGAGCACGGTGTCTATTGGCTCAAGTCCGGTCAGGTTTACAAAAAAATTCAGCCAATGAATACCGGCATTGATGATATCCCAGCCGCTGCACTGGATTTCCAGCAGTTTGAGGTCTCCGGTTTCGCCCTGCTTTACCCTGTTTATGATTTCGAGCGGTGTTCGCCGGGCCAGGAGGCCGTGCGGCACGGCGACTGGCAGATTGCGTTTTTGAATTGCCTGTAGAATGCGGCGACCCGAGGCCCATGTGTGTCCGAGCGGCTTTTCCACGAGGATGCCCTTGAGCGGAAGCCGGTCCAGCGCAGCCAGTGTGATTTTTTCGTGCGATGGTGGAAATGTGCTCACTGTAACGACATCCGTGGGACACTCGTGAAACATTTCCACGTGCGTGGCATAGGTCCGGATGCCGGGATATTGCCGGGCAAGTTTTTGCCGGACATCTTCGCGCAAGTCGGCTGCCGCCAGCAGCTTGAATCGGGGTGATGCGGTGAGGGCCTCCATGCTGAGGCCGCCTCCGGATCCGCCGCCCACAACGGCGGCGGTATAGGTATGTTTTGTCATGATTGTATAGCGGGTGATTTTATTCGATGATGATAGCGACGGGATGCGAGGGGATGCCGAATGCGGGAAGCCGGAGGCGTCCGGGTTTTTGTTCAAATTTCATCGGACTGGTCTCGCCAGTCCACAGGTCGAAGGATTTTACGCCGGAAATAGTATTGGGCATCATGATCTCGATGTCCGCAACGCGGGGTTGCAGGTCTCCGCCGGCGCGTTCCGTGGACCAGACGGCCAGCATGTGTTGCCCGGTGTCGTTATGAAACAGATACGACATGACGGTGCCAGGAGCGGCGAGGCGTCCTCCATCCCATGTGATGGGCCATTGGTCCGTGCGCGTGTTGAACGTAGTTATATTGATTTCCGGAGGCCGGGGAACAGGCGTATAGTCTTTCATAAAGGATGCCAGGCGGCGAATCGCATGCCAGACCGGCTTGGGTTTATTGCGGGTATCGAGCAGTCCGAAATTATGCTCCGCATCATGCGGATTGGAACCGTCATTCTTGAGATCATACCAGACGGAGACATTAATGCCGAGTGCCAGGGACTGCATGAAACGACGGAGAGCGTATTTGGCTTGGGCTTCCTCGGTGACTCCCGAATAGATAAGACCTGCGCGGGGTTCCTGATAGGAGGGAAATCCCCATTCGGTGTGCCAGATCTCGCGCGGTCCTTTATAACGGGCGGATTGTTCCCGGTACATACGGATTTGTGATGCGAAGGCGCCGTGTTCGTCGGCGGTGGCGATGCCATCGCGTTCGATGATATGGGGACTGGCGGCATAGGGGATCAGTTCGGGAACGGTCCGGAAGCTATAGGGATGATCCACAATGCCATCGACTTCGGGTGCGAGGCCGATGGCGAGCTGGCGGAAATTGACCGGAGAAACGGAACCGAGTCCGATAACCTTGATGTCTGGATTGACGGCTTTGACGGCTCGCGCCGTGGCGTTCAGTATTTCGACGTATTTGGCGAGCCAGGATTGTACCGAGCCGTCTTTGTTTATGCCGTTCCAGGTGCCTCCGAAGTGTTTTGTGAAGCCGAAATTGGCAGGCTCGTTCATGACCTCAATGGCTTGAATCTTTCCGGCAAATTCGCGGGCGAGAAAGGCGGCTGCCCTGGCGTAGGCTTCCGGATCGTAGGGATTTTTGTAAAGAGGATGCCCTTTCTCGTTTCCCAAAATAAAACAGATATTGATGCCGAGAGCATGTGCTTTTTCGATCCAGTAGCGACGTTGTTCGCTGATGTGATAGCGTCCTTTTTCAGGTTCGATGACTCCCCATCCGGTCCCGTCCCGTATCCAGCCGACACCAAGTTCGTCGATGAGCGGGAACAATTCGTCAGGTCGCCAATAAAGGCCGATGTTGGGATGTCCGCCGCCAAAATGGGTGGCGACTCCCATGTTGGGATGTCGTTTTGCCGAAGCTGCGGGCGCGGCGGGCGCGGCGGCAAACGCGGGCGTGGAAATGCTGCTCGCGGTGAATGCGGAGAGCAGCAACAGGGGAATAATGGGAAGCTTGATGGTCATGATTGCGAATAGAGTGGTTGATTTGATGTACTTCAGTCTTCAATCCAGTGGACGGATTTATAGGCCTCCGGACGGTTGAGAGAGGCGACATGTCCGTCCGCAAAAGCGAAGTTGCGGGCATTGCCATGAAGATCATTGGCCGCTGCGCTGGCGAAAACACTGCGATCTATATTGTGACCGTTGTATTGAGTATAGTCCCACCCCATCGAGTCGTGGCGTTCGACAAGAATAAAAACCTGCGAGAGAGCGGGAATATCGGACAATTTGCGCGGCAGACCGGAACGTGGATCAAGAGTCCTCACGGGTGCTCCAAAGCTGCGACCCGGAAGGTCAGGCGTTTTTTGGGTCGTCTCGTTCGCTTTTTTGTCAACGGGACATGTGAAGACGTGCGGCGGCGTTTTTATACAACCTGAATCCACCAGTTGTTTTGACCAGGCTCCGATGCCGCCCCCCTGGTAAGCCAGGGGGAATGTATCCTTGTGGTCACTTGCGTAGAGCAGCATGGCCATGCCAATCTGGCGGGTATTGGAGAGGCATTGGGTGCGGCGCGCGGTTGCGCGAACACTGGATACCGTCGGGATGAGGATCGCCGCCAGAATGCCGATAATGGCAATGACCGTCAGCAATTCGATCAGGGTGAACGCACGGTTTTTCATTGGGGAATCATGTAATATCGTATAATATAATATCATGTTGTATTATCTTTTCTTCCGGGAGAGGTATGCTCCGAGAAAAACAGCAATGCCCGCAGCCAGTGCAACGGTGGCAGGTTCCGGAACCTGGGATTCCTGAACTTGGGAAATGGCAAGGCCATCGAATGAAAGCGTCACTCCCGAGGTGCCATTGATACCCGCGCCAAAGACAAGGGATGCGCCGCCATTGGTTGCCGATGGATTGCGAAATCCGGGTTCGCCGCCGAGGCCGCCATCGGTTTTGCTGCTGTAAAGCAGTTGATTATTGCCAAGGATTGTGAAGGAAAAACTTTTTTGTGCGGGATGGATGTCGAGAATGATGTCGTAGGTGACGCCAGCTTCGAGAGACGCTTTGCCTGTGGCAACGGCTCCGTTATTTGCATGGCCGGCATTCCATCCCGAGGCATTCGCAGTGACTATCCATGTACACTCGTCATTCGTGCCGCCTGTATAACCAGTGGTCCCGAAAAACAGGAGATTGCTGCTGGAGGGCAAGGCGGATTCGAGGCGAACCGAAAAGGAGATTGTATAACTTTCGGCAAGATTGATGGCATTTTCCGGCGTGGCAGAGGACGTGTCGTTGACAAGTTTACGGGTGGCCAGAACGTTCCCCGAGGTGGTGCTTTGCAATTCGAGGTAAGTACCCCAGCCCGCGTGAAGAGGGGTGGTGGTTTTCAGGGAATAGGTTCTGCCGGTCGCATTGCCGGCTTCTCCCCACGCCGAAGCCCATCCTTCTCCGGATGCGCCTTTCCATGCATCGACAATGGAGGTGCTGTCTCCGCCATCAAAGTTGGCGATGATGGTCGCCGCATTGAGGTGGTGGATACTTTGCCCAATAACAAGAGCGGCAAACGCAGGGAGGATTGCGGCGGATTTATATGTTTTGAAACGAATTTTCATTATATGATGTCCGGGTTGGTTGGTGATGAACGCTTGAATGACTGAACGACTGCATAACAAACATCGCTTCTTTGTTTTTCCGACGTTTTTAGAGAAAACCGCCATCCGCCGGCAAATCCTCGCATCCTTTCTTTTGTTTCGGGGCGGGAGATTTCTCACAATTCAACAATCGCAATGGCAACATGTTGTGTTGCTTTGCCGTCGCCTTGCCCGGATCATTTCGCTATTGTTCGGAATGAGAAGCCCTCATTTATAACTCTGCGTTATTCATCGATAGATAGTGCGCGTCTGCGCAGGAGTGCCGCGCAGAGTTGGCGCGAGAGCGCAAAAACGGGACAGGTCGTATTCCATTAATCAATATTCCTATCAAATTGGAAACCAACGGATTTTGATCGGACAGGCGTGGGATTTATCCGGTCAGGTGAAACATTTTCTGGAGCAACCCCGGATTGCCGACTTGTGTGGGTCATTCCGAAATCCAATCCGATGTCCAACGCTGTCACATCTCCCGTCGCATCCGCCTCACTCTCTTCTGTCCCTCCCTCCCCCCCCCCTCCGCTCGCGCCGCCTGCTCCGCTCGCGCCGTTGTCGACAGGGGCGCCGACCGATGCCGTGCTCGACCGGTTTCTCGCCGTGATGCGCGACCGGGGACTGGAGCTTTATCCGGAACAGGAGGAGGCGATTCTCGAGCTTTTCGACGGCAAGAACGTCATCCTCAACACGCCCACCGGTTCAGGGAAATCGCTCGTCGCGGCGGCGTTTCACTTCAAGGCGCTCTGCGCGGGCGAACGTTCCGTTTACACCTGCCCGATCAAGGCGCTCGTGAACGAAAAATTCCTCTCGCTTTGCCGCGATTTCGGCCCGGCCAATGTCGGCATGATGACCGGTGACGCCAGCGTGAACCCCGGCGCACCGGTCCTCTGTTGCACGGCGGAAATTTTGGCCAACATCGCCCTCGCACGCGGCGAACTCGCGCCGGTCCGCGCCGTCATCATGGACGAGTTTCACTACTACTCCGATGTGCAACGCGGATACGCCTGGCAGGCGCCGTTGCTGACGATGCCGCAAGCGCGTTTCCTGCTCATGTCGGGCACGCTCGGGGCGACGGAGTTTTTCGAAAAGGATCTGCTCCGCCTCACCGGCGTCGAGTGCGTCACCGTGCGCAGCGAGACGCGGCCTGTGCCATTGGAATTTGAATACTCGGAGACGCCGCTGGCCGAGCGCGTCGCCGACCTCGTGCTCAACAAACGCGCGCCGGTTTACCTCGTCTATTTCACGCAGCGGGCCGCTTCCGAGGCGGCGCAGGGCTGGATGAGTCTCAATCTGCTGACGAAGGAGGAAAAGGCGGCCATCGCCGGCGATCTCGTCGGCGTGAAGTTCAACAGTCCCTACGGCAAGGATCTGAAGCGCTGGCTGCGTCATGGCATCGGCGTGCACCACGCGGGGTTGTTGCCGCGTTACCGCATTCTCGTCGAGCAACTGGCGCAGAAGGGGAGGCTTCGGCTCATCTGCGGGACGGACACGCTGGGCGTCGGCGTCAACGTGCCGATCCGCACTGTGCTGTTCACGCAGCTCTGGAAGTACGACGGGCAAAAGGCGGCCATCCTCAGCGTGCGCGATTTCAAGCAGGTGGCCGGACGGGCGGGACGGCGTGGGTATGACGAACGCGGATACGTCGTCGTGCAGGCGCCGGAGCATGTCATCGAGAACAAGCGTCTCGCGGAAAAGGCCGCGCGCGATCCGAAAAAGAAAAAGGCGCAGAAACGCGCCGCTCCCGAGGGCGAGGTGAGCTGGGATGCGAAGACGTTCGGGCGGCTGATGACTTCGCCGTCGGAGGCGTTGCAATCGCGTTTCGACGTGTCGCACGGCATGCTGCTGCTCGTGCTCGGCCGCGACGCGGACGGGTGTCGGGTGATGCAGAAAATCATCCGCGACTGCCACGAGACGCCGCACAAGAAACGCCTGCTCCGCCGCCGGGCCTGGCAACTTTTCCGCGCGCTGCTGGAGCGCAAGATCGTGGAGTGGCTTCCCGTCGCCGAACGCCCGCCGTGCGGCCGCAAGCTGCGCGTCAACGTCGATCTGCAAGAGGACTTTTCGCTGCATCAGGCGCTCTCGCTCTATCTCATCGACACGGTACAAAAACTCGACCGCGCCTCGCCGGATTATCCGTTCGATGTGCTCACGTTGTGCGAATCGATCGTCGAGGACCCGGACCAGATTCTGCGCCGCCAGCTCGACAAGCTGAAAACGCAAAAGCTCATCGAGCTGAAAGAGGCGGGCGTCGAATACGACGAGCGGATGGAGCGCCTCGCCGAACTCGAGCACCCGAAGCCGTTGCGTGAATTTGTTTACGAGACGTTCAACGCGTTTGCCGCCAGGCATCCGTGGGTGGAAAACGAGAACGTGCGGCCCAAGTCGATCGCGCGCGAGATGTTCGAGCGTTACCAGTCGTTCTCCGACTACATCAAGGAGTACGGGCTGGAGCGCAGCGAAGGGCTGCTGTTGCGCCACCTTTCGCAAGTGTGGAAGGTGCTGGCGCAAACGGTGCCCGACGCGGCGAAAACCGAGGACGTGATCGAGATGGAGGAGTATCTCCGCGAGCTGATCCGCGGCATCGATTCCAGCCTGCTCGAGGAATGGGAGCGTATGCGCAATCCCGACTACGTGGCGCCGGGCGCGTCATCGTCGGCGGATGTGGAGGCTGCCGGCGGAGCGGAGCGCAAACCGGCGCGGCCGGCGTCGTACGACATCACGCGCGACGCGGCCGGTTTCCGGCGAGCGGTGCGGATGGCGATCCTGGGCTTCTTGCAGGAGGTGGCCGCGCACGATTACGAAGCCGCGGCGGCGCGCCTCGACGCGGGGGCGGGCGGCAACGACGCGACGGACGGAGCAGGCGAAGGCGGCGGAGCAGGATCGTTTGTGCCGCGTTCGTCGGCGGCGCGGCGGATCGAGGAGGCGTTCGCGCCGTATTTCGACGGGCGCGGCCGTTTCCGGCTCGATCCGGAAGGACGCTCGGCGAAGCACACGCACTGGGGCGACTATGACGAGGCCAACGCCCGCGACGGCGCCGGCGACTGGCCCGTGGCGCAGGTGCTGGCCGATGCCGAAGGGCATAACGATTACGAGGCGCGTTTCGTCGTGTCGCTGCCGGCCTCGCGCACGGCGGCGTCCGTGGTGGTGCGGTTCGAGGGGGCGGGCGTGATCGGGGGAGGGGAATCCTGAGCGGCGAACGGGGCTGCGTCCGTCTCCCCCCCCCCCCTCCGTTGCCGCCTGCTATTGGTCGCATTGCTGCAAAAGTATCGGCATTTCCGGTCCCTTGCATTTTGACGTTGTTCCGGTTGATGGTGTCCACAGGGGTATCCGTCCTTTTTCCCGCATCGGGAAACTTATGACATGAACATCAACATGAACATCAACATCACAAAAAAACCACTACACACCAATATAGGTGGCTCGTTGCTGCGGATCGTGTTCGCGGGCGTTGTCGCGGGCCTGAGCCTGTCCGGCCTCACCGCCCGGGCCGATTCCTTGTGGACCGGCGCTGCTCAGGATAACAACTGGAACAATCCTGCCAACTGGAAAGGCGGCACCCCCTGGACCGACTCCGGAACCATCACCGTCGCTAACGACGATTCGGTCGGCATACAGGGAGTTTTCACTAGTACCCCATAACCTTGATTTTTTCGGATACCTTTCCTCTGTGCTCATTCGGGGTAGATGCGAAACTTCGAACGTTATGAGGTACTAGTTGGTCAGGACCGTTGAGACTCTCCGGTGGCAGCATGGTGGCGACCTGGGCGTCGGAGCAAAGCGGCGCTGTCAGTATAAGTGCGCAGAGCATCTTCCTCGGCTGTGAGGAGGAACCCGGACTCAACACGAATAACATAATCATCGTCGCTCGCAGCGGGGCGGTGGCATTTCCCTCTGTGACAGCCACCGATGTTTATGTCGGGCAGGGGGCAGGAGCCACCGGGAATTGGTTCTTGGCTCCCTGTCTCATGCTGAATAACCTTTATGTAGGCGCGGCGGGCACTGTTGGCAACCTGGCCGGGTTCGGCCGCGACAGCAGCGTCGGTGCCATTCACGTTGCCTCTCCGATGGTGTTTCACGCCGAACCCAAATTGGGCCGCGACAACAGCCCGGCCATCGATCGCCTGAGCGGGGCGTTCTTCACGTGGGTGGTGGACAACTTGCGCGCCGCCCGCACCGGCCAGCCCGCGCCCGTCACGGAGACGTTTGCCGGCGATTATCTCACCCACGAATACGTGCCCGCCGCCCGCGCCGAAGAGATCCCCGCGGAGCGTCGCGTC
>JAISAX010000528.1 GCA_031266495.1 Opitutaceae bacterium | reverse complement strand
ATGTCCTTGTGTTCGCCGAGATACAATTGGGTGGCGATGCCGAGCTGGCGCAGGTTTGAGGTGCATTGCGTGGCGCGCGCCGCGGAGCGGACTTTGGAAACCGTTGGTATAAGGATGGCCGCCAGAACGCCAATAATGACGATAACGGCAAGCAATTCGACCAGGGTGAAGGCACGGGAGAGGGGAGGGGGGTTGTGCCGGGTCATGGTGATTTGGTCTGGATGATCTGGATGAGTGAGTGGTTCAGGGTTCATGGTCCGAAGTCCGGAGAGCGGGAGTTGGAAGTTGGGAGTTGGAGAGAGGCGGGAGTTGGAGAGAGAGGCGTTGCGTGTCAGGAGCGATAGTCCCGATGAAAGCAGGGCCTCCGGACCGAGCCAAATTTTGGGGACAAACCGCCCGCCCGGAGATCGTGCTGTGAGAGGGAAAACCGCTCCTCCCGAGCCCGCGAAAGATCACAGGATCAATGCGTGTAATCAATGGCCGGAGGATGGCAAAATGCCGACGCTCCCGGGCACTCCCGTAGCAATTCCCCGCCGACGTTACGCGGCTCGACCGTAGGGGCGTCGCTTGCGAAGCCCGCGAGGACCTGTCGTAACTGGAGATACGCCAATTCTCTCCGGCTGGCTCGGGCTTCGCTTGCGAAGCCCCTGCCTCCGGACTGCGTAACATCAATTATGAACACAAATAACCTGCGTCCAAAATACGAAGAAGCCTTGCGACAACTCGCGGGCAACGTGTGCCCTGTTCACGGTTTTGAACCTCCCGTGCTCATCGAGGGCGGCGCTTACCAGGGCGTGTGGCTCGAATGTGCGCCGCTGGAGGGTCTGCTTTACGCACAACTCACAGGGCGCCATGAAGTCGCGCTCGCCAATCATGACGTGTTTTTTCACCACCAGCGCGAGGACGGTTACTTGCCCTGCTGGATACGCGCGAACGCCGTCGGCACGGCGCAAATCCAGATGGTCGTGCCCATCGCGGCCACGGCGCTCGAAACCGCCCTGTTGACAAGAAACGAGGCGTTTCTCGCCCGCGCCTGCCGCGCCTGTTCGCGTTGGGACGCATGGTTGCGCGCCCATCGCGACACTCGCGGCACCGGCCTGTGCGAGGCGTTTTGCGAATGGGATACCGGTCATGACAACAGCCCGCGTTTTGCCGGTCTGCCGCAGGGGTGTCCGAATGGCGACGCCCGCATTTGTCCCGATGCCGGCGGTCTGCCTTACCTTGCGCCCGATCTTTCGGCGTCGGTTTACGGCGGGCGCGTCGCACTCTCCCGCATGGCCCGCCTCCTCGGAAATGATGCCGAGGCACAACGCTGGCTGGACGATGCCGAAACCATCCGCGCCGCCATCATCCGCCATTGTTACGACCCGCGGGACGAATGTTTCTACGACGTGAATCGACATGGTGAATACGTGCGCGTCCGCGGCGATTTGCTGACGCGGGTTCCGGGCGAGCACGTTGTCGATCAACCGATGTTCGAGCGCATTTACGCGCGCCATATTCGCAACCCCGATTCGTTCTGGACGCCTTACCCGTTGCCTTCCATCGCGGCGGATGATCCGGTATTTGTGCGTTCGTTGCCGCCCAACTCCTGGGGCGGGGCGAGCCAGGCGCTCACCGCGTTGCGCGCGCCGCGCTGGTTTGACCACTACGGCAAAACCACCGATCTCGAACACCTCATGCGCCGCTGGCTTGAGGCGATCAGCCGCGCGCCCGGTTTCATGCAACAAATGAACCCGTGGACAGGCGAGTTCAGCACATCGCCGTCCTATTCGCCCGCCATGCTTGTATTCACGACGTTCGCCGAACGTCTTGTCCCCGGTTTGTCGGGTGTGGTTCCGGGTACGGCCCGCGAATGATAAAACAGGTTCTTCGGCGGTGGCCGGGAGGAGCGGGAGGAGCGGGGGGAGGGGAGGGGCGGGGATCGACAGGTACCGACCGGAATCAACAGGATCGACTGGTGCCGGATGGGGAGCGGATGGACCGGAACGGCAGGGATGCCCGCCGGGGATCCGCCGAAAAAATTTGCCGGTTGACAATGCATACGTGAAGCGATTTCAATCTTTCAAGCGTTTGAAAATTCCATCATGAATCCTCGAAAAATCAAAAAAACAACCCTCACCGCCCTCGCCGCATGCGTCCTCGCCTGCGTTTTTCCCGCCTCCCCGCTGTCAGCCCAAACGACTCTCTACTGGACAGCTACCAGCGTGCAGTGGGTTACTGCTCCTGATCTGTCCACGACATCTGCCCAGTGGTCGGCAACCGCTGGCGGTCCGATGGACCAACGCTGGACGAATGATTTTTCAGCCGTGATCAATGTGCCAGACGTACAGGATGCGCAGATTCTCCTGGCCCCCAATGATCGTCTCATCAGTGTGGATACGCTTGTCATCCAGGGCGCGGCTACGTTGCTCGGCAGTGCAGGCAATACCCGCATTTTGGCAATCACCGGTGGAGGTTCGGGTACTCTGACCTTGGCGACAACGTCCACCAGCACGGCAGCCAATGGGTCGTATTTACGGTTTAACGGAACGAGCGCCTGGGCGGGAACAATTGCCACCGGCGCAAGCGCGGGCGCCGCGGATAAAAACAGGGTGCAAATCCAACAAACCACCGCTGTTGGAACGACCACAAAACTGCTCATCGACGGGGCGCGCATCGAGGTGCTCGGCAATTCAGGCGACGCGTTCACAATCGGAGAACTCAAGGGGAGCGGTGGCGCGCTCCGGCTCGCCACCCATGCGGCGGGCAGCACCAAGACGCTGATCGTGGATCAGGCCACCGACACCACGTTTGCCGGCGTCATCGAGGAAAGCGTGGCCGCGGGCACTTCCGTGCTGACCAAGCAGGGGAACGGCAGCCTGACGCTGGACGGCGCAAACACCATCGACCAGGTGAACGTGAACGACGGAAGTCTGATCGTGAATGGTTCGATTTCGGGAGCCGTCAGCGTGACGCAAGGCGCGACGCTGGGCGGCACCGGCTCGGTGGGCGCGGTGACGTTGAACAACGGAGCCGTGATCCGGTTTTTGTTGGACGCGCCGCAAAATCTCGCCGCAAGCAGCCTCGTGAAAGGCACGGACGGCGGCGGTGGCGGCGTCTATGTTTTCGACTTCGGCGGCACGGGCGTGGCGGGTGAAACCCGCACGTTAAGTTCCGTGGTGGGCGCGGGATTCAACGCATCGGATTTTTCCGCCATCAATCTCGCCGAGGGCGTGACCGGCGTATTCACGCTTTCCGGCTCCGAACTCAAATTCGTGACCACGGCGATCCCGGAACCTTCAACCTGGGCGCTTCTGACTGGCGGTGTATCCATTACCGGAGCACTGATCATGCGCCAGCGTCGTCGCCGTCGCCACTGAACCATTTGGGGGGGGGTGGGGGGGGGGGGGGGGGGGGGGGGGGGGGGGGGGGGGGGGGGGGCGCGGGGGGGGGGGGGGGCGGGGGGCCGGGCGGGCGGGCGCGGGCGCGGCGCGCGGGCCGGCGCCGGCG
>JAISAX010000517.1 GCA_031266495.1 Opitutaceae bacterium | reverse complement strand
ACCGCCACGTGTTGCCGGCGATTGATGTCCACTCGGCGCAAACTCGTTGCGGTACGGCTCATGCGCTGCCGTTCGTCCTGGCGCGTGGCATAAAAATGTCCGTCGCTGTCGATGCCGATCAGCAGGATGGCGAATGAACGGATGATTTGTTTTTTCGTATTATTTTTCGGATACAGCCGGAGGAATATCGTCAGTGGACCGCCGGGCAGGTCGGCCACGGTCAACGGGATTCCGCGAGCGGCGGGAAATCCTAGCACGGGGGGGCCTCTGGCACGATTGCCGTTCCGGCATCGACGGGGGCGTGGCGTCGGTGACGGTCGCGAAGCAGGTGGTTTTCGATGTCGAATGTGTAATCAACAAACGTTTCGTCCCGGCTCGCAATCGTTGTCCGCGGGATGTCTTCCCGTGAAAGAATCGTATCCGTTATTTCGATACCGGCAATGCCGCTGACGGTGGCCGGGCAGAGGGCGAGGAAAAATTTCCACGAAAGGTTCATGACAGGCGTCGCCGAAGCAGTGCGCCGAGGGCCAATGCGCCTCCTGCCAGCATCAACCCCGCCGTGGCAGGTTCGGGAACGGGAGCGGTGGCGGCAACGAGCGCAAAGGTGTAATCCCAACCATCGTTGCCGGCGGTGGTCGGATTGGCGTTGGTTGAGAGTTGTTTGGCGCCGCCATCTGGAAACGAATTGTTGGTGGTCCTTGCCAGGTAGAGGACGTTGGTGCTCACAATACTTGTTGCCGCCAGTTGAAACACGTAAGTGCCTCCATTGGCAAGCGAGAGGGTGTCGGGAATGTTTAGATACAGGTAGTTGCCCGCAATGGCCAGGTCAGGGGTTATGCTGAATTTGCAGGTTTCCAGTGTTTCCGTGACGGCACTGCCGCTCAGGATGCCGGCGGTTTTGAAAATCCGGAGTTCATAGTCCTGGGCAGTCGTGATGGTTTGGGTGCTGTGGAGCTTCAGAGCGATGCCGGCGAGAGCATTGGATGTATTCCATGTGAAGGATTGCGTGGCCGAGCGGATGTCAGCGGCGCTCTTGTTACGGACCTGAATGTTGCTATCGGCGGAGTCCTGTTTCAGCGTAATCGAACCGGCGGCAAATGAACCGAGATCGGGCAGCGATGCCGGTGTGATGGTGACCTCAGCCTGGAGTTGCACGGTGGCAATGCCGAGGAAGCAGGTCAGAACGAACAGATGGTATTGGTATTTCATGACGTGGTGGTTTCGGGTTTTACGGTATTTTTTGTTGTGGCCGGGCATTGGATGTCCGGAAGAAGGAGGCGAATGGTTGCTCGCAGGTGAACAGGTGCGGGGGGGGGAGGAATTACTTGTTGTTGCCCAGTTTCACGGAGAAGGGGACGACCTTGACGTGCCAGTCGAAAAAGAGGGCGGCGCGGCCATCGTCGAAGAGTGGTTTTTCGGGACTTTGTCCGCTTGCCTTGGCGGTGGTATCGGTGAGCAATTCCTGATCGACCTCCATGAGAGCAAGCGCACGCGAGGGAGTATCCAGAGTATGGAGTTGTTTGGGTATGCGCTTGATGTCCCCGGACGCGGCGCCTGACCACCCCCACGGCGAGTTGCCGGATTGTCCGCCAATGTAAACTTTCTGGTTGGTGATGTAAGCCGTGTAGTGCGTCAGGTCGTGGCCGTATTGGGAAAAAAAGCGTTTGTGACCAAGGATCGAGACAGGATCATCGGGCTTCACGATAAAACCCGTGTGATCG
Organism: Opitutaceae bacterium; assembly: GCA_031266495.1. The sequence goes on along the minus strand of JAISAX010000517.1, from coordinate 4,468 downwards.
GCCAGCCAGTGGGAAAGTTGGGAGGTATCGCCGTTTTTCCGGAAGGCATACTGTGTGTGGGACAAGGGACCAGGGAGTTTGTCCTTGTTGTCGTTGGTGAACAGCGACACCGCCACGCCGAGCGAGCGGAGATTGGCAATGCTGTCCATGCGTTGCGCCTTCAGGCGGACTTTGGATGTCCCCGGAATAAGGATACTCGCCAGCACTCCGATGATGGCGATGACTGTCAGGAGTTCGACAAGGGTGAAGGCCCGGCGAGCAGGGATCCGAAGCAAGAAAGGGAGAATGGGCGGGAACATGGGTTCACGGGTTTCGGCTGAAGGTATTTTTGGAGACAGAAGTGTTTTTTCACCGCGCTTTCAAGAGAAAATACACATTATTTTGTGCATATCATAATGGGTATATTTCAGAGGGCATCATTTGGTAACCTTTCCGAGTGCCTGTCGAACTGCCAGATGCTTTTGGTCAAGTGCTTCGCGATTACCGCAAGCGCAAGGGTTGGAGCCAGATGAAGCTGGCGATGGAGGCGGGCATGCATTTGAACGCCCTCGGGAATCTGGAACGCGGATTGAACAACCCCAGCCTGCAAACCATCTTCCTGCTCTGCCAGGCGCTCGAAGTTTCCATGACCAAGTTCATGGCTGCCGTAGAGGCTCGTATCAGACGTTGAATCCGTGGCACGCCTGAATCGGCGGAAAAAGCGATGGGGGTCCTGGGGAGGTAATCCCCCCACGTGAGGGAATAAGATGGACGGTCGCTCATTGGCCAGGAAAACCCGCGTCGCCGGGGGCAAACGCCGCGCCGCAGACCGTCACATCGTCGATCCTTCCCCGGTAATTTGCATAACCCTTGCCGCCGCCAATAAACCACACCGAATTGCCGTAACTGCGTGCAGGCGAAATCGCCTTCTCCGCGTCAAGCTTGCCATCAATGTAAATGCGCAGATGCCGGCTGTCATTGGTGACCCACACGCGGCTCCATTCGCCAAAGGACAGACGGCCACGGCTCACCAACATCTCCACCGGCACCTGTTTGTTCCCGTTGCGCACCACTTCAATCCGCCCGTCCGGCAACAGGTTGATGTTGATGCCATCGCCCCAACCCGTGCGACCGATCACGGATTGCGGCGCCGTAACGCCCGGCTCCGGGTTGAGCAGGAAGTCCACCGTGGCATTGCCAATCGGCCAGGTGCGCAAACGCATTTTTAGCGGATTCTCCCCGTTGAGGCGCAGAACACTCCCTCCCCCCCCCCTGTCATCGGACTCCAGCATGGCGGGGTCGATGGAAACCGGCATGTCGCCAAGAGAGTCGCGTCCCGCGTTGCCCGGCGTGTCGAAGGTCCAGCGACCGGCGCGGATCGATTCCAACGGTATCCGCGCTTCCACGACAGAATGAGCAGCAAACGAAATGCTTTCCATCGACCCCAGATATTCGCTTTTGCCCGGCATGCCCGTGCGATCGGAGGGCGTCTCCGGATTGATGGAAGTTTGTATCAAGTTTATCGTTACAAACCGTTCTTTTGTGGCGAAGGGATAAACGACATCGGACAAGGAAACCCGTCCGTCGGCGGTCTCGTAACGGACGTAAAACGCGTCGGAAGCACGAGGCTCGCGCGTGAGAACCGAAAGTCTGAACGCGCCCTTTTTTGTGTCTGCCGGAAGCGGTTCGTGACTCTGCGCGGCGGGATCGAGCAGTGCCGCCTCGATGGTGAAATTGCCGGCGCGGATCAGCCCGCGCTCGTTCAATTCGCGCGCGGAAAAGGCAAACAAGCCTTTTCTCGCTGACGCCGCCGTGAGCACCTGGAAACGGGTATCGGGCGTGACTGCGCACACCAGGCCGACCGGCGTCCAGTCTCTCGCATTGCGCGAAACGAGTTCCGTTTTGCTCCACACAAAGGCATCCGAACCTTTCTCCGCGTGACGGCGCACCGCGTTCAGGATTTCGCCCCCGGACACACGCAGCGTCCTGTCCACACGTCCGCTGAGGACGAGGTTGAACAGGATTTTTTTATTGCTCGCTCCGTTGAAGACGGCCAGCGGGCGATCGTTGCGAAACAGGGTGACGCCCGTGATTGCCTCCCCGGCGTCGAAGGTCACCGCGGCCTCGACAATCCCCGCCTCCTCGTCCCGGCGCACTTCGAGTGTATTGGGAAATTCGATATGCGCGTTGACCGGCGCCTTCACCGTCACCGCGTTTTGATGCCAGCCGTTGACCAGAAAAACCGGGGGAAGGCGCTTTGTAGTTAAAAATCCACCACTTTCCACGGTGATTTTCGGCGTGAGCAAGGGCGAGCGTGCCAGGGGGGCGGTCGGGACGAGCCATTCGGCGCGGGCGAATTCGGCTGCGTTCGCTGCGAGCGTCCGGAGGTCGAGCGTGGCGACCGGTTTGCCGTCCCTGTCGAGCAGTTCGCCGCGCACCGTCACCGGTCCTTTGGCGAGCGTGGGGAGGTTGAGCGCCTCGATCCGCAGGAGCGTGCCGGGGATTTCTTCGCGGTGGTAGGCAAGGCACACTTCGGGCCGGGTCGCGGTGGGGGCGACGCCTTTGAATGCGTCGCTGTAGGCGCGGGTAATCAGGGGATTGGCCGGGGTGAAAAGCATGGGCAGCACACTGGTTTCGTCGTGGTCGTTCCATGTTTTGAAATGCATCCAGCGGTCGCGTTCCTTGCGCACCATGAGGAAGCAGTCGTGCAATTGATCGAAGCCGCGGTGCGGTTGATAAAAATCGTTTCGTCCGTTCAGCCACGCGCCGTAGTAACCGGGGGAAAATCCGGCCATGTAGTCCTTGCCGTGTGACTTGGCGACACTGGCGACGAGGTCGGTCGTTTCCCGAATGGGCACGCCGTCGATCCCCATGAGGTCGAAGAGGTAGGCCATGTCGAAATGGGGCGCGTAGGATTCGAGCCATGCACGATCCTGTTTGGTGAAGTTTCGATTGAGGTTGGCGATCAGGTAAACGTCGTGGCCGGCGGCGGCGATTCCGGAGCGGATCTCCGCCCATTCCGCGGGTGTCCATTTTTCCCAGGTGTAGGTGGCGACCACGGGTTTTCCGCCATGCCGCGGGTAGTTGGGGTGTTTGCCGTAGAGCGCGAGCATCCGGTCGATTTCGCGCACCTGACGTTCGACTGTAGTTTTTACGTCGAGACAGATTGCGATTTGAAAATCGCTGCCTTCGGCGGCTTTCAACATGCGATGCACGATTTCGGAGTAATTGGTCTGCCCGTTTGTTTTTCCGAATACGACATCGACCATGAATCCGTCGATGCCTTGCGCCTTCGCCTGTCGAAACTCTTCCGCCCAATCCGCCGTATTGTCGCCCGCGGAGCGAAACAGGGGATAATTGTAATATTTGGCGGCCAGGATGGAGGTGTCGGTCGGCTTGAACCAGGGCACGTAATGCGCCCACACCATCGGCTTGTCGGCGACTTCGCCAGCCTGGACGGTTGTCAGTGTGGTGCTGATACATCCGGCAACAAGCAGGGGAAGCAAAGGTGTCATGAGTTTTGCAAGAGTCATCGTGGTCGTCGGTATCGTCGTTGGCATGAGCATCGTGTTTTTCTGCAATGAGAAGCTGTCCACACGAAAGTCTCCGGGACTCCGTGTGGTCTTCTGATGTTGGTGAAAATGGATCGGGGGGGGGGGAATTATTTTAGCTTCGGTCGCGTGTGTGCGTGCTGAAACGACGACGGCGAAGCAGTGCGACGAGAAGCAAGGCGCCACCTGCCAGCGTCAACCCTGCCGTGGCCGGTTCGGGAACCGGAACGGCGGCGACGAGCGCGAAAGTAAAGTCCCAACCCGCGCTGGCCACTGTTGCCGGATCGGTATTGATGGACTGCTGGCTACCGCTGCCATTGGGAAAAAGATCGTGGGCAGAGTTGGTGGCCACAAAAGACAGGCTGTTCGCCGCCGCCAGGCTCGTCGCCGCGATTTGAAATTGATAAGCATGGTCTTTGGAGAGCGACAGTCCGTCGGGAATCGGAAAATACAGGTAATTGCCGCCGGTAATCGAGGCGGATGACAGGCTGAACTGGTAAGTCTCCAGCTTCGAAGTCACGGTGCTGCCGTTTGTGACACCGGCGATTTCAAAAATCCGGAGTTCGAACTCCTGCGATGCGCTCAGGCTCGCATCGGCGGAGAGTTTGATGGTGATGCCCGCAAGCGCATGGTCCGTATTCCATTTGAACGACTGCACGACGGACCGGATGTTGTTGGCGGCCTGATAGCGAACCCCGACCGTCCTTTCGGCAAGATCCTGCCGCAGGACGATGGAGCCTGCGGCGATGGAGGTCAGATCGGGCAGCAGCGTCGGCGTGATGCTGACGGCGGCATGGAGTTGCGCGGAGACGAGTCCCAGGAGGAGCGCGGGGAGCGGCAATATCTTTTGTAGTTTATTTTTCATGACATTTTACTGATTGATGTTCTGGTATTCTTTCCCGGGCGGCGGATGCCCGAAGGGGGAAAAAAAAGGGGGG